>JAOUNK010000044.1 GCA_029881015.1 Gammaproteobacteria bacterium
TTCTTCAACTTCCAACCGAGTCACGAGGAGCTTCTCAAGCGTCGCTTTGTTGTCGACTATCGGCGTCTCGCTGTTGCTCAATTGCTCGCGAATCTCGTTTTCACGCGAACGGAACTGCAGCAATTGACGTTCCATGCGCTCGAGATTCTGCGCGGCGGACTCCTTGCTGTTCCTGCGGCTTTCGAACTGGATGGTAATGTTCTGGACTGTCTGTCGATCCTCGTCAGCCTGCGCACGAACTCGCTGCAACTCGCTGCGCAGCTCCTCACGCTGCAATTCGAGACTCTCTTTTTCTGCCGCAAGGCGCTCGATCGTCTCAACAGCCTGTTCGTGCAGGCGCCGCGACTCGCGAAGCTGTTCCTCGGCAGCGATCTTTTCCTTGTCGAGTTCAGACACTTCTTCGAACAATGCCGCTTTGCGCGCGTTCGCCTGGTCGACCTGGTATTTCGCAGACTCGAGCGCCGCCTTGACCTCGGAGTACTCGTTGAGCAGCGCGGACGCGTCCTGCTGCAGTGTTTCGCGGCGCTCCTCGAGCTGATTCAGCCGGATGCGGCCGTCCGCAAGCAGCTTTTTCGCGCTCTCGAAACGTGCCTGCATCTCGCGCATGCCGGACTTGAGGCGGCGCATATCATGTTCGCGCGCCAGCACACCAGCCTTGCCCTCCTTGTCACGGGAGACGCGCAGCCAATTGCGACCAAGCCAGATGCCGTCGGCGGTCACAACCGACTCGTCACCGGCAAGCCGTTCACGTATCGCCAGGGCCTGGCCGATCGATTCTGCAAACCGGACGCCGGCCAACATTTCCTGAACCGACGCTGGAGCACCGTTTACTTTCGATGCCAGCGTGTTCTCCGTGCTCGGCGCCCCCTCTTCCTTCGAATGTTCGCGTAGAACCGTCAGCGCGCCGCTGCGCAGGCTCGCGATGGACTCGGTCACGGGTGTGATATCGGCAACGCACACTGCCTGGAGGTACTCGCCCAGTACCGTTTCAACGGCCTTATCCCAGCCGTCATCGACACTGAGGGTCTGCGCGACGCGCTTGTTGCCCTCGAGCCCGGCGCCTTTCAGCCAGTCCTTGATGCCCTCGTCGCCTTCGCCCAGCGCCGCCTGCTGCAGCGCTTCGAGAGAAGCAAACTTGCCTTGTGCCGCCTGCAATGCCGAGCGCCGATCCTCCACCAGCCGCGTCAGCCTTTGGTCCTGTTCGCGGAGCTTGCGGACTTTCTCGCCAATATCGCTGAGATGGCGCTCAAACTCATCGCGGGCCTGGCGCTTCCGCAGTTCGTGCTCGGCGAGCTGGTCGTACCTGACCTGGAGTTCTTCAGGGCTTGCATTGGACTGGGATTCGTCGATCTTGCGACGTCGTTCGGCAAAGCTCTGCAAGCGGGATTCGATCTGTTCCGCGCGCGAATGCTCGATGTTCTGCTGCTGCATCGCAGCGTTATACTTCAGTGAGTGCTCATCCCACTGTTTCTGCCATTCCGCCAGCGCCTCGTCCGCCCGTCGCAGTGAGGCTGACGAGGCACGTTCACTCTGCCGTGCCTGCTCGAGACCTGGCACGAGCTCACTGAGCGTCAGCTCGAGCTGCTCGATCTCTGTCTGATCCTGATCGATGTGCGCCGCAATCTCCCTGGCACCCTGGATCGCCTGTTCCAGGTCGTTCTCCTGGCGTTCGCGCAATTCCCGGGCATGCTCGATCGACTGTTCGAGGCGCGCGATCTCGCCGCCCACCTTGTAGTAGCGACCCTGCACCACGTTGAACTCATCGGTACGTTCGCTTTGCTGTACACGGGCTTCTTCGAGAGCTGCCTCGAGGCTTCGCTGTTTGGCGATAGCAGCTTCGAGCGCTATCTTGCGCTCCGACAGGCGTGCTTTCGCTTCCGCGCCGTGCTCATCCAGTTCTTTGGTACGCAGGACCAGCACTTCGGCTGACGTGCGGCGCTCGTCTGCCTTGTACTTACTATAGCGTTCCGCCGTCTTGGCCTGGCGGTCCAGGTGCTTGATCTGCTTCTCGACCTCGTCGAGAACGTCGAGCAGGCGGTCAAGGTTTTCCTTGGTGTGCTTGATGCGATTCGAGGTCTCGCGGCGGCGTTCCTTGTACTTCGAGATACCCGCGGCTTCCTCGATGAAGACGCGCATGTCCTCCGGCTTCGCCTCAATGAGACGCGAGATCATCCCCTGCTCGATGATGGAGTAGCTGCGCGGGCCCAGACCGGTCCCGAGGAAGACGCCCGTCACATCCTTCCGCCGACACTTCGTGCCGTTCAGGAAATAGCTGGAAATGCCGTCACGACTGACTTCGCGTCGAATCGAGATTTCAGCGTACTTGGCATACTGACCTTCGAGCGTCGTATCCGTGTTGTCGAACAGCAATTCGACCGAAGCGGCTCCGACGGGCTTGCGCGAGCTCGAACCGTTGAAAATCACGTCCGTAATCGAGTCGCCCCGAAGGCGGCTCGCCGAGCTCTCACCCATTACCCATCGCACGGCATCGATTACGTTCGACTTGCCACATCCATTGGGCCCAACGACGCCGACCAGGCTGCTGGGAAAGGTAATAGTTGTGGGGTCGACGAAGGATTTGAAGCCAGCGAGCTTGATCTTGCTTAATCGCATGCGTGGTCTACGCCATATCCCGTCTATAAAGTCGCATAGTGTAATGGAATTGAGGGGCGATTTCCCCAGAAAAATAAGACTTCCATGCCGCCTCAGGCAATGTATAATCCCGGCCTTTTCTGTCCCCGACAGGAGTCAAAAATGCCCGCAAAGAAAGCCGCGAGCAAGAAGCGGAAAACCACGACCGCCTCTCGCAAGAAGGTTGCCGCCAAAAAGACCACGACCAAGAAGAAAGTCGTGAAAAAGAAGGCCTTGAGCAAGAAAAAGGCGCCGTCAAGGAAGGCGCCGTCCAGGAAGAAGGTCGCCAAGAAAAAGGTGACAAAGAAGAAGGTAGCCAGGAAAGTCAGCAAGAAAAAGCCTGCTGCCAGGAAAGTAGCCAAAAAGGCCAGTGAGAAGAAGTCTGGCGCCAAGAAAGTCAGCAAGAAAAAGCCTGCTGCCAAGAAAAAGGTGGTGAGCAAGAAGCGGACGCCGCTCAAGAAGAAGGTCCCGACCAACCGCGCGGCAGCCAGGAAGGTGCCGGCGCGGCGCGTCAAACCCAAAGGCGACGTGCTGACAGGCCCCATTCATGGCATTGCCCCGTACAAGCCCAAGCGTGGCGAGGAGTACATGAGCGACGTACAGCTCGAGCACTTCCGCAAGATCCTGACCGCCTGGAAGCGCGAACTCATGTACGAGGTCGACCGCACGGTGCACCACATGCAGGACGAGGCGGCGAACTTCCCTGACCCGAACGATCGGGCCACACAGGAGTCCGAATTCGGCCTCGAGCTTCGTACCCGGGATCGGGAGCGCAAGCTGCTTCGCAAGATCGATTCGGCGCTGCTGCGCATCGACGAAGGCACCTACGGGTACTGCGACGAGACCGGCGAGGAGATCGGGCTGAAGCGCCTCGAAGCGCGTCCTGTAGCGACGCTGTGCCTCGAGGCACAGGAGCGCCGGGAACTGGCTGAGCGCCAGTTCCGCGATCGGGACGATCGTTACCGGTAAGCACTACGTCGGCCGGTTCGCGCCCTCGCCGACCGGCCCGCTGCACTTCGGCTCGCTCGTTGCCGCTGTCGCCAGCTATCTGCAAGCCAGAGCCCATGACGGGCTCTGGCTTCTTCGTATTGAAGACATCGATCCGCCGCGCGAACAACCGGGTTCCTCGGACCTGATCCTGCGCGCTCTCGAAGCCTATGGGTTCACCTGGGACGGGGACGTACTCTTCCAGAGCCAGAGCGCCACGGCGCACGAAGCGGCACTCCAGGCGCTGCTAGACAGCACCCAGGCGTATCCCTGTGGGTGCTCGCGCAAGGACCTCGCGGACGCCCCGCGAGGACCGCTGGGCACCATCTACCCCGGCTTCTGTCGCGCTGGCTGCGAGAAGAATGAGACGGCGATACGCGTCCGCACCAACGACGACGCGATCCGCTTCGAAGACGGCCTCCAGGGGGTGCGGACCCAGCATCTCGAATCGGAATCCGGGGACTTCATCATCAAGCGGCGGGACGGCCTCATCGCGTACCAACTGGCGGTCGTTGTCGATGACGAATTGCAGGGCATCACCGAGGTCGTTCGCGGGATCGATATTCTGGACTCGACAGCGCGCCAGATCTGGCTGCAGCGACTCCTCGGGTATCGGACGCCTCGCTACATCCACCTGCCCGTGGTGACCCACCCCAACGGGGACAAGCTCAGCAAGCTGACCGGGGCTCCCGGAATCCCGCTGGACAATACTCGCCCCTCGCTCGTCGCCGCTTTGGAGGCACTGCAGCAGGCACCACCCGCCGACCTCGCTGCTGCCAGCCTGTCCGACATTTGGCGATGGGCCGTTCAAAACTGGAAACTCGAACCCTTGCAAGGGGTTACGGCCATGTCGATCGACTCAATTTCGGCAAATATCTTGACAGCAACCCCATCTATGCCATAGCTTCAGGTCTGCAACGGGGATACGCTCCCCCGCCCCCTGTTGCAATGCCTGAAGGGGTAACACTCCACGGCGGGCCCCCTGCGCAAGCGGGGGGCCATTTTTTTGGCCACGGATCGCCGAATGCCGCGGAGCGCAAGGATCTGTGTAAGCCGCGTTTACCAACCATGATAATCGACAGTGAATTCACGCCCGCCGGCTGGCTCAGCAATCGACACCTGCAGACCATCTTCCCGTCATTTCCACGATCGTGGGGTCCGCGACCCCTGCTTCGGCGCCAGGAACTCGAGCTTCCGGACGGCGATGTAACGGCCGTGGACTGGGTCGTTGCGGGCGATGCCCTGCCGCCCACGGCCCCGTTGTTGGTCATTCTCCACGGACTGGAAGGCTCGGCGGATTCGCCCTACGCGCGCATGCTCATGACCTCGGCACTGGAGAGAGGATGGCGCTCATGCGTACTCCATTTCCGTGACTGCGGTGACTATCGTAACCGCTTGCCCCGGCGTTATCATGCCGGCGAAACCAATGACTTACGTTACTTTCTTGAGAATTTACATCGCCTTCCTGCCGCCGCGGAAAACTCTGGACCGTTGCTGGCGGCGGGCTTTTCGCTCGGTGGCAATGTGCTGCTCAAGTACCTCGGCGAGTCAGGCGACGATACGCCCCTCAGGGCCGCTACAGCGGTCTGTGTGCCCTTGAACCTGCACGAATGCGCCGAGGCGCTCGACCGGGGCTTCTCGCGCATGTACCAGCGCTACCTGCTCAAACGTATGAAACGCTCTGTGACGAACAAGTTCGATCGGCATACAGCGGCGTTCGACTGGGACAAGGCTATGAGCGCACGCACGTTTGCGGAATTCGACGACTGGGTAACCGCCCCGCTGCATGGCTTCGCGGGAATGCAGGACTACTACGATCGCTGCAGCTCGGTCCATTTCCTCAAATACATCCAGCGGCCGGCATTGATCATCAATGCCCTCGATGACCCGTTCATGACGCGAGACGTCATCCCGAGCGAAGATGCCCTGTCAGATTCGGTGACGCTCGAGATCGCCGAAGGCGGTGGCCATGTCGGCTTTATCTCGGGCGGAATGCCGTGGCGCCCGACCTTCTACCTGCCGGAACGGATCGCCGGCTTCCTCGAGCCGTTCGCCGCGATACCGGGCCTATAAAAAAAGCCGCTCGACAGGAGCGGCCTTTTTACTGGGTCCAGGCAGTCATTGCGGTCGGAGAGCCCTTAACTAAAGGGCTCCGATACCTGCATACATTATGCGGCGTCAACTTCCTTCATGGAAAGCCGGACGCGACCCTGGCGGTCTACTTCCAGGACCTTGACCCTGACTACATCGCCTTCTGCCAGCTTGTCGCTGACTTTCTCGACGCGTTCGTTCGAAATCTGCGAGATGTGAACCAGCCCGTCTTTGCCCGGCAGGATCGTGACAAAGGCGCCGAAGTCCATGAGCCGCGCAACCTTGCCCTCATAGATGCGACCAACCTCGACGTCAGCCGTGATCAGCTCGATACGGCGCAGCGCTTCCTTGCCGGAAGCCCCGTCAACCGACGCGATGCGAATCGTACCGTCGTTCTCGATATCGACGGAAGCGCCGGTTTCCTCGGTGATCGCACGAATGACCGCACCACCCTTACCGATGACGTCGCGAATCTTCTCGGGGTCGATCTTGATGGTCATGATCGTCGGGGCCCACTCGCTCATTTCTTCGCGAGGTGCAGCGAGGACCTTGTTCATCTCGCCCAGGATGTGCAAACGCGCATCGCGAGCCTGGTCGAGCGCCGTGCGCATGATCTCGCGCGTGATGCCCTGGATCTTGATGTCCATCTGCAACGCCGTGATGCCACTGTCCGTACCGGCAACCTTGAAGTCCATGTCGCCGAGGTGATCTTCGTCGCCCAGGATGTCGGTCAGCACAGCAAAATCGTCGCCTTCCTTGACGAGGCCCATCGCAACACCGGCTACCGGAGCCTTGACAGGCACGCCGGCATCCATGAGTGCCAGGCTCGTGCCGCAGACCGAAGCCATTGAGCTCGAACCGTTCGACTCGGTGATCTCCGAGACCACGCGAATCACGTAACCGAATTCATCGAGGTTCGGCATCATGGCCTGGATACCGCGCTTGGCCAGCTTGCCGTGGCCGATCTCGCGGCGCTTCGGCGAACCGACAAAGCCCGTCTCGCCGACGCAGTACGGAGGGAAGTTGTAATGCAGCATGAACGGCTCTTTGCGCTCGCCTTCGATGGCGTCGATGATCTGCGCGTCACGGCCCGTACCCAGCGTCGTGACGACGATTGCCTGGGTCTCGCCACGCGTGAAAATGGCTGATCCGTGGGCACGCGGCAGCACGCCTACCTGCACATCGATCGGCCTTACGGTGCTCTTGTCGCGCCCGTCGATGCGCGGCTCACCCTTGATTACACGCCGGCGGACAATGTTCTTCTCGAGCTTGGAGGCAGCGTTCTTGACGTCTTCGGCAGACCAGCGAGCGTTCTCACCAGAGGCCAGTGCTTCAACCGCCGCGTCCTTGGCCGCACCTACAGCTGCCTGGCGTTCCTGCTTATCCGTGATGCGGTAGGCATCAGCCAGCGCGCCCTCAACAGCGCCTGCAACAGCGGCTGCGAGTTCCTCGTCGGCATCCGGCGCTACCCAGTCCCACGCAGGCTTGCCGACTTCGGCAGCCAGCTCGTTGATGGTGTCGATAGCGACCTGCATCTGCTCGTGACCGAACATCACGGCGCCAAGCATGACTTCTTCCGACAGGCCTTTGGCCTCGGACTCAACCATGAGGACAGCATCCTTGGTACCAGCCACCACCAGCTCGAGATCACCCTCCGCGATGGCGGAGACGCCCGGGTTCAGGACGTATTCCCCGTCCTTGTAACCGACCTTCGCGGCGGCAATCGGCCCTGCGAACGGCATGCCAGAGATAGCCAGTGCGGCAGAGGCACCGATCAGTGCAGGAATGTCCGGATCGACATCCGGATTCAGCGACATGACGGTCGCAATGACCTGTACCTCGTTGGTGAACCCTTTCGGGAACAGCGGCCGAACCGGACGATCGATCAGGCGGCAGGTTAGCGTCTCCTTCTCGGACGGGCGCCCTTCGCGCTTGAAGAAGCCGCCCGGGATCTTGCCCGCGGCGTAGGTCTTCTCCTGGTAGTTAACGGTCAGCGGGAAGAAGTCGCGACCGGGATCGGCGGTCTTCCTGCCAACTGCGGTGACCAGGACGGTCGTTTCGGCCATATCGACGATGACTGCACCGTCGGCCTGGCGGGCGACTGCGCCCGTATCAATGGTTACTACGTGTTCCCCGTATTGGAAACTTTTTCTTGTCGATTTCACGATGATTTCTCTGATTGAATATTCTTGAGACAACAGCAACCGATGGCGTACCCGGCTAAGGGACGACACATCGGTTACAGACTGCCTATTGGATTCGCTCGCTTGATTAGCGGCGCAGACCGAGCTTCTTGATCAGCTCGCGGTAGCGGTCCTGATCCTTCGACTTCAGGTAATCAAGCAGCTTGCGGCGCTTGTTGACCATCTTCAGAAGGCCCTGACGGCTGTGGTGATCTTTCTTGTGCTCACCGAAGTGCTCGGTGAGTTCTGCAATTCTTTTCGACAGCAGTGCGACCTGAACTTCCGGGGAGCCCGTATCGGCTTCACCGCGTGCGTGTTCGGCAATAATGCCCTGCTTTGCTTCACTGGAAAGTGACATTTCTCGATAACTCCAATTTCTCTATGTATGGCCCTTTTTTGAGCGCGGTATTCTAGCGCCTAGGAGGACCTATTAACACCCCAAATTCTTAAATTTAAGGGGTTTTTTCCTGTAATTGAAATACCCTGCGTGGCGCCAGCACTCCGTCGCCGGAGATCTCGCCCACGCCCAAAAACTGCTTGCCTGCCCCGTACACCCGGACAAGCCCTTTCTTACCGTCAGCGGCCACCTGTAACGCCTGGCCGCCACTGAACTTCAAGCCGTCGGCTGCGCCGACGTCAATCGCCTCCATGCTGACCAGCGCCTCATCCGGAGGCAACAAACCGGCCCTGAGCGCTTCCCTGTCCTGCTCCGCATCGGCCTCCACCGTCGCGAGGTCAATCATGTCGCTCGACTTGAAATCACCCACCGACTCGCGGTGCAGCCGCACCGTATGCGCGACCGTTCCGGCTCGCCTGGCGACATCTTCCACCAGTGTCCGAACATAGGTACCTTTCGAGCACGACACGCGAAAGACCAGGCGCGTCCCGGCGGCCTCCAGAAGCTCAATCCTGTCGATCCGTATCGGTCGCGGCGCTCGTTCGACCGTCTCTCCCTGGCGAGCGAGCTCATACAGCCGTTTGCCGTCTTTCTTCAGCGCCGAATACATCGGTGGCACCTGCATGGACTCACCCACGAAGCCCTGCAAAATGTCGTTCCATTCCTCGAACGTGAGCTCCGGCACCTCTGCGGTTGCGATAACCTCGCCGCCATCCGCATCGCCGGTGCTCGTCGCTTCACCCAATCGAGCGGTCACGCGGTATGTCTTGTCCGCATCCAACAAATAGGCGCAGACCTTCGTCGCCTCGCCGAAACACAGTGGCAACATGCCGGTCGCTGACGGATCCAGGCTGCCGGTATGGCCGGCCTTCCTGGCATTCAACAGTCGCCGCACCGTCTGCAGCGCCCGGTTCGACGTCATCCCGGGCGGCTTGTTCAACAGCAGCAAGCCATCCACCGTGTCGTACCGGCGTCTTCCACCTCGTGCCACGCCGGTTACCGCCCGGCGTCGGAGTTCAGGGCACCGTCGATCAGGTCGCTGATGCGCTGGCTTTCGGCCGCACTCGCATCGTGCTCGAACCGTAATTCAGGTACGTGGCGAACCTTGATCAATTGTCCCAGCTTTCCACGCAGGAACCCCGCCGCCTTCTCCAGGCCAGCCTGCACCGGTGCTGCGTCGGCATTCGGGTCAAGCATGCTGTAGTACACCCGCGCAACGCTCAGGTCGCGTGTCAGTTCCACGGCTGTCAGCGAAACGCCTTGCAGCCTCGGGTCCTTGGTCTCGAAGCGCAACAACTCACTGAGCGAGCGCAGCACCTGGTTACCCAGTCGCTGGTTTCTAGTAAATTCGCGTGGCATGGCTTAATCCGTCGCCCCCTAGTCGAGCGTACGAGCAACCTCAATGCGTTCGAAGCACTCAATCTGGTCGCCGACCTTCACGTCGTTGTAGTTCTTGACGCCGATACCGCACTCGGTACCCGCGCGAACCTCGTTGACGTCGTCCTTGAAGCGGCGCAGCGACTCGAGTTCGCCCTCGTAGATGACCACATTGTCGCGCAGGACGCGAATCGGATTCGAGCGTTTCACGTAGCCTTCGCTCACGATGCAACCTGCGATATCACCGAGTTTCGGCGAAGTGAAGACTTCCTTAACCTCGGCTAGACCAACGTGCTGCTCGCGAACTTCAGGTGCCAGCAGGCCGGTGAGCGCCTGTTTCACGTCGTCGATTGCTTCGTAGATGATGCTGTAGTAGCGGACATCCACGCCGGATTCCTTGATCGCGGTACGTGCCGTAGCATCGGCGCGAACATTGAAGCCAATGATGAATGCGTCGGACGCAGCGGCAAGGTTCACGTCCGTTTCCGTGATTCCACCGACACTCGAACCGAGCACCTTCACTTTGACCTCGTCGTTCGACAACTTCGTCAACGAGTCACGCAGTGCTTCGGCGCTACCGTGTACATCCGACTTGATAATAACCGGAACCGTCGACAACTGGCCTTCGCGCATCTGGCTGAACATGTCGTCGAGCTTGGACGCCTGCTGTTGAGCGAGTTTCGCTTCGCGTGTCTTGGTCTGGCGGAACTCGGCGACCTCACGGGCCTTGCGCTCGTTCTTGACGACCAGGAAGTCATCGCCCGCGCTCGGCGTCTTCGACAGGCCCAGTACAACGGCAGGAGAAGAAGGACCCGCCTCTTTGATCGAGCTGCCGGTCTCGTCGAACATGTTGCGAACGCGGCCGTACTCCTCACCGGCGATGATCATGTCGCCCTGTTGCAGCGTGCCGGACTGGACCAGCAGCGTGGCCACCGCGCCGCGACCCTTCTCGAGACTGGCTTCGATGACCAGGCCCTGTCCCGGCCCTTCGGCTACGGCCTTGAGATCCATAACCTCGGCCTGCAGCAGAATGGCGTCAAGCAATTGATCGACACCTTCGCCAGTATGCGCGGAAACGTTGACGAACTGCTGCTCGCCGCCCCACTCCTCCGGGATGATCTCATGATGCGAGAGTTCGTTCTTTACACGCTCGGGGTCCGCGTTTTCACGGTCGATCTTGTTGATGGCGACCACGAGCGGCACGCCCGCTGCTTTCGAGTGCTGTATGGCCTCGATCGTCTGTGGCATTACGCCGTCGTCGGCTGCCACCACGAGAATGACGATATCGGTCGCCTGGGCGCCGCGTGCGCGCATGGCCGTGAACGCGGCGTGTCCCGGGGTATCCAGGAACGTGATCTTTCCCTTGTCGGTCTTGACCGAGTACGCGCCGATGTGCTGTGTGATACCGCCGGCTTCGCCTGCCGCTACCTTGGTGTGACGAATGTAGTCGAGCAGCGACGTTTTACCGTGATCGACATGCCCCATGATCGTGACCACCGGAGCGCGCGGCACGGGCTCGCCGCCGGTCTGCACCTCGTCGGCCAGCAGTTGCTCATCGATGTCGGATGACGAGATCGGCTTGGCGATGTGGCCCAGTTCCTCAACGACCAGCGTCGCGGTGTCCTGATCGATGACCTGGTTGATCGTCACCATGGCGCCCATGTTGAACAAGACCTTGACGACTTCGTTGCCCTTGGTCGCGAGACGCTTGGCCAGCTCGGCAACCGAAATGCTCTCGGGAATTTCGACTTCGTGGACAACCGGGGCCGTTGGGCGCTCGAAGCCATGCTGCGAGTCGCCACCCATCGATACCGACCGGCGCCGCATTGGTGCCTTGCGCTTGCGCCGCCCGCTCTTGTCGCCGGCAACATGCAATTCTTTCCGGCCATAGCGCGTTTCGCCATGCCTGGGTTTGGCCTTTTCCTTGTCCTTGCTGCGGCGCGCGCGAGCATCCGCCTCGGCTTTCTCGAGCCGGGTCTTCTCTTCGGCAGCGTCGACCGCTGCTTGTTCCGCGGCCTTCCGTGCCTTTTCCGCGGCGTTCTGGCGAGCTTGCTGCTCCTTTTCCTGGGCTTCCTGCGCCGCCTTGACGGCCGCTTCCTTCGCTGCTTTGACGCGCTCGGCTTCGCGCGCCTCCGCTGCGATTCGCTCTTCTTCCGCGCGACGCTCGGCGTCCAGCGCTTCCTGCTCTTCCTGGGCCTGTTTTTCGAGGACGTCACGCTTGATATACGTGCGTTTGCGGCGAACTTCGACATTCACCGTGCGCGAACGACCCTGGCTGCCCGACAGCCTCAGCTCAGACTGGGACTTGCGCTTCAGCGTAATCTTGCGCGGCGCCGCGGCCGTCGCCGGCGTGTCATCCTGGCCATGGCTGCGACGCAGGTGCGTCAGCAATTCGAGCTTTGCGTCATCGCTGATCTTGTCGTCAGAACTACTCACCTTGATGCCCGCTTCGTCGAGCTGCGTCAGCAGTTTCTCGACCGGCACTTTCAGTACTTCAGCAAATTGTGCAACTGTCACATCAGCCATACATTAACTCCGCTTTCCCGGCTTTTACGCCTGCTGCTCTTCCTCGAACCAGTGCGCGCGCGCCTTCATGATCAAGGCCGCCGCGACGTCTTCGTCCATCTCACTGATTTCAAGGAGATCGTCCGTTGCCAGTTCCGCGAGATCCTCGCGCGTGACAACGCCGTTACTCGCCAGCGTAAACGCAAGCCCCTTGTCCATACCCTCAAGACTCAACAGGTCTTCGGCAGGCTCGACTTCGTCGATCTTCTCTTCTTGTACGATGGCCTGCGTGAGGAGTACGTCGCGCGCACGACTCCGCAGCTCTTCGACGATGTCCTCGTCGAATTCCTCGATCGCGACAAGCTCTGCGGTCGGCACGTAGGCGACTTCTTCAATAGTCGAGAAGCCTTCCTGTACCAGGATCAAGGCCACTTCTTCGTCGACATCGAGTTGTTTCGAGAACAAGGCGATGAGCTCTTTCATCTCCGTCTCGCTCTTCTCTTCGGCATCTGCCGCCGTCATGACGTTCAGCTCCCAGCCCGAGAGTTCGCTCGCGAGGCGAATGTTCTGACCGCCGCGACCAATGGCCTGCGACAGCTTGTCCTCTTCAACGGCGATATCCATGCTGTGCTTGTCCTCGTCGACGACAATCGACACGACTTCTGCCGGAGACATGGCATTCACGACAAACTGCGCCGCATTGTCATCCCAGAGAATAATGTCTACGCGTTCGCCGGCCAGTTCGTTGGAAACGGCCTGCACACGTGAACCGCGCATGCCCACACAGGCACCGACTGCGTCGATGCGGCTGTCGTTGCTGCGCACGGCAATCTTCGCGCGCAGGCCCGGATCGCGAGCCGCGGCCAGGATGTCGATGAGTCCCTGACCCACCTCCGGCACCTCAATCTTGAAGAGTTCGATCAAAAACTGCGGTGACGTACGCGTCATGAACAGTTGCGGGCCACGTGGCTCCGAACGTACCTCGGTCAGCAGCGCCTTGATACGATCCTGCGGACGAACCGGCTCGCGCGGCACCATGTGCTCGCGCGGCACAAAGCCCTCGGCATTACCGCCAAGATCGATGTAAACGCCATTGCGATCGACGCGCTTGACCAGGCCGGAGAGCATCTCGCCCTCGCGTTCCTTGTATTCCTCGACGACCTGCTCGCGCTCGGCCTCGCGTACCTTCTGGACAATGACCTGCTTGGCGGTCTGGGCCGCGATACGCCCGAATTCCACCGATTCCATCGGCACCTCGACGTATTCACCCGGCTTGGCATTTTCGTCAATGTCGACGGCGTCGATCATGCGCAATTCGCGATCCGGCTCTTCCAGTTCGGTGGATTCGTCCTCGAACACCAGCCAGCGGCGCCACGTGTCATAGTCGCCCGTCTCGCGGTTGATCGCGACGCGAACATCGATGTCCTCGCCGTGCTTCTTCCGCGTTGCCGATGCCAGTGCGGCCTCGATTGCCTCGAATATGATGTCTTTTTCAACGCCTTTCTCGTTCGAGACAGCGTCGACGACCATCAAGATCTCTTTGCTCATTTCCTAAAACTCCACAATCCCCGGGGCTTTACGCCACCTCGGGCACCAGCCGAGCCGTATCGATCGTCTTCAGCGGCAAGCTGTGCGACTCTCCATCGACCTCGACCACAATGTTCTCTTCATCCGACGACACGAGGGTGCCGCTGAATCGCCTGCGTCCCGCAATCGGGAAACGCATTTTCACCTTCACCGTTTGACCTTCAAATCGTTGAAAATGCTCTACTTTTGTCAACTTCCTGTCCAACCCCGGCGACGAAACC
>JAOUNK010000336.1 GCA_029881015.1 Gammaproteobacteria bacterium
CGACAAGCATTCCACGGGCGGTGTCGGTGACAAGGTCAGTTTCCTGCTGGCGCCGATACTGGCCGCCTGCGGCTGCTACGTGCCGATGATCTCCGGCAGGGGGCTCGGTCACACCGGCGGCACGACGGACAAGGCCGAATCGATTCCCGGTTATAACGCGACACCCGATCTCGAGACGTTCCGGCGCGTGGTGCGCGCGGTGCACTGCGCGATTATCGGCCAGACCCCCGACCTCGCGCCCGCCGACAGGCGGTTCTATTCGATTCGCGATGTGACGGGTACGGTTGAGTCCGTCCCGTTGATCACCGCGTCGATTCTCTCGAAGAAGATCGCGGCGGGTCTGCAGGGGCTCGTCATGGACGTAAAGGTCGGCAACGGCGCATTCATGGAGTCGCTGGACCGCGCGCGCGAACTGGCGAACAGCATCATTGGCACGGCCGCGAGGGCAGGGCTGCAGACACATGCCGTGATCACCGACATGAACGAAGTGCTGGGCAGTACGGCGGGCAACGCCCTGGAAATCGCGGAGTCGATCCGCTTCCTGCGCAACGATGCGCGCGAGTCGCGTCTCAATGACGTTACCATGGCCCTCTGTGCGGAAATGCTGATCGTCGCGGGCGTGACCTCGGACCGCTCGGACGCAGCCGCGCGCTGCGAGGCCGCGGTGACCAGCGGCAGGGCGGCCGAGAAGTTCGCCGCCATGGTCGAGGCGCTCGGCGGGCCGGCCGATCTGCTCGAGAAACATGCGGACCAGTTGCCGAAGGCGCCGCTGGTGCGTCCCGTTCACGCGCGAGGCATCGTCACGGCCGTCAACACACGCGCCATGGGCAACGCGATCATCGAGCTCGGCGGTGGGCGCCGCCAGGTGGGCGAGAATCTGGATCTCGGGGTGGGCTTCAGCGATATCGCGCCAATCGGCACGGCGCTCGATAGCAGCACGCCGCTCGCGGTCATCCACGCTGCCTCCGCTGACGACGCCGACCGGGCCGAGCGCAACCTGCTGGCCGCCGTTTCACTGGGTGACCAGGCGCCCCCGGAACGCCCCGTAATCTGCGAGATTTTGACCGGCTAGGCACCCCCAATGCGGTATGCTTGGGCTCTCCAAGAATAAGAAGATCCGGGGGCTCCATGTCCGATTACATTGGCATTGTCGGGATAGCCGTTATCCTCGCAATCGCGTTTGCAAGTTCCAGCAATCGCAAGGCAATCAACCTGCGCATCGTGGGCGCCGCGTTCGCATTGCAGGTCGTTGTCGCGACGATCGTGCTGTACTGGGACAAGGGACGCGAAGGTATCGCGTGGCTCAGCAACGGCGTCATGGCGGTCATCGGCTTCGCCGGGGACGGCATCAACATGGTCTTCGGCTCACTGGTCCCGGTCGAGAACGAAGGCTTCAGCTTCGCGATCAATGTCCTCCCGATCATCATCTTCTTCTCGGCCCTGATGTCGGTCCTGTATCACCTGAGGGTGATGGAGTGGGTGGTCAAGCTGGTCGGCGGTTTCCTGCACAAGGTCATCGGCACCGGCGCCGTCGAATCGATGAACGCCGCGGCGAATATCTTCGTTGGCCAGACCGAGGCACCGCTCGTCGTACGGCCCTATCTCAAGGGCCTGACCGAACCGCAGATGTTCGCCGTGATGGTGTCGGGGCTCGCGTCGATCGCCGGCACGGTGCTCGCCGGTTACGCACTCATGGGGGCGGAGCTCAAGTACCTGCTTGCCGCCGCGTTCATGGCCGCTCCGGGTGGCCTGCTCATGGCAAAGATCATCATGCCCGACGACGTGGTCGTGAAAGCCGGCGAGCACGAAAAGCTCGTCATGGAAAAGAGCCAGCACAAGAACCTGATTCTCGCCGCCGCGTCGGGCACCACCGATGGCCTGCGGCTTGCGGCCAACATCGGCGCCATGCTGATCGCATTCGTCGCCCTGATCGCGCTGTTCAACGGCCTCGTGGGCTGGATCGCAGGCTGGTTCGGCTACGAGCTGACACTGCAGATGATCCTTGGCTGGGCGTTCTCGCCGCTCATGTTCCTGCTCAGTATTCCCTGGGAGGAGGCGCAGGCGGCCGGTGCGCTGTTTGGCGAGAAGCTGATTCTCAACGAGTTCGTCGCGTTTTCGCACCTTAACGAGTACCTCGCCGGCATGAGCCCGCGCACGGTTGCCGTCGTGACGTTCTCGCTGTGCGGCTTTGCGAACCTCTCGTCGATCGCCATTCTGCTCGGCGGCCTCGGTGTGCTGGTCCCGGAAAAGCGCAACCTCATCGGGCAACTGGGCCTCAAGGCCGTGCTCGCGGGTTCGTTGTCGAACCTCATGAGCGCGGCACTGGCCGGACTACTGCTGACGTTCTAGTGGCGCCGCGCAAGGTCATCATCGACTGTGATCCCGGGCAGGATGACGCTGTCGCCCTGTTCCTCGCGATGGCGTCACCAGCCGAGCTCGACGTGCTCGGTATCACGACAGTTGCCGGCAACGTTCCGCTGGAACTCACGCAACGCAACGCGCGCATGATGTGCGATATCGCCGGCCGTACGGACCTGCCCGTGTATGCCGGCTGCGAGAAGCCGCTGGTACGTGATGCCATTACTGCCGAGTACATTCATGGCGCCACCGGGATCGACGGTATCGACGTGTTCGAACCCGAGACGCCGCTGCAGGCACAGCATGCCGTCGACTTCATCGTCGAAACCCTGCGCAACGCCGAAACGGCTTCAGTGACCCTGATTCCGACCGGGCCCATGACGAATATCGCGGCGGCGATACAACGCGACCCCGCGATACTCGATGCCGTGGAGCGCATCGTCTCGATGGGCGGCGCGATGCGCGAAGGCGGCAATCGGTCACCGTCGGCCGAGTTCAACGTCCTCGTCGACCCGCACGCAGCCGACATTGTTTACCGCTGTGGCAGACCCGTGACGGCCATGGGGCTCGACGTTACGCACCAGGTCCTGTCGACGCGCGAGCGCGTCATGCGCATTCGTAATGTCGGCAACGCCGTTGCCGTTGCAACGGCCGACATGCTGAGCTTCTTTCATCGCTACGACACCAGGAAGTACGGATCGGAGGGTGCGCCCCTGCACGATCCCTGCACGGTGGCGTGGCTGTTACGCCCGGACCTGTTTGCCACGAAGGCCTGCAACCTGTCCGTCGAGACCGGGTCGGCGCTCACGCTTGGGCACACGGCGGTCGACTTCTGGCATGTGACCGACCGGCCGCACAACATTGATTGGACCTACGAGGTAGACGCGGAAGGTTTCTACGACCTGCTGGTCGAGAAACTCGCCGTGTTTGGAGATTAATATGGTGACTGTCACCGTATTGGGTTCGGTAAACCTGGACATCGTCGCCAGCGCCGCGATGTTGCCGGCGCCGGGGGAGACGATCACGGGCGCCGAGCTGCACCGGTTTCCGGGCGGCAAGGGCGCCAACCAGGCGCTCGCCGCGCGGCGCCTCGGGGCCGACGTGCGCCTGATCGCGCGCGTGGGCGAGGACAGTGCGGCGGACGAGGCGCTGGCGCTGCTGCGCGCAGGCGGCGTCGACCTGGATGACTGCATTGCGGTACCGGGTGCCACGACAGGCACTGCACTCATCGCGGTCGCTCCCTCCGGAGAGAACCAGATCGTGGTCGCGCCCGGCGCGAATCGCGCGCTCCGGCCCGGCGACTTCACACTACCCGACACAGACGCCCTGATTTGCCAGCTCGAAGTGCCGGTTGATACGGTGGCGCACGCCGCGCAGGATTTCCGCGGCTTT
>JAOUNK010000045.1 GCA_029881015.1 Gammaproteobacteria bacterium
TCCAGGAAGTCCTGCATCGCCCCGAAGCCCGCTGCGTGCGCGGGGTGGTGCATGGCGCGCAGGGTCAGGCCGAGCGTCGAACTCCGTACGAGCTTCTTCAGTGAGTGGCCGAGATCGAGCGTCAACTGGATGAGTTCGCGGCACTCGTCGAGCGATGTCGATTGACGGAACGCCTTGCAATAGTCTCTTTCGGATATCGCTGCAGGCCGGTCGGCGTCGTCGAACAGGCGCCGGCAAATATTCAGATCGATCGACAGGACCCGCGCGTTCAGCTCCATCGCCGACGCGAGCGCATGCAGGGCTCTGCCGGGCAACAAGCGGACCATGATCGGTATCACACGTGAAAGATCGGCATCTCGCGCGCTCACGCCGGTGCCGATCAGGTCGGAAACCACGAACTCAACGGCGGCAGCGGTCTCTGGTTTTTCCTGGAATTCGCGATAGAAAGGCAAACTGTAGGCGACCTGCCAGTCCAGGAAGAATTCATACTTCTCCAGCAGCGCAGGATCGGACAAATACTGTGCGTGTACCGCGTTACTTTTCTCGGTAAACAGTCTCAGGCGCTCGGCCTGCAATCTCGAATACGTTCCCACGGGACCCCGCTACACGACTCCGGTGGCTCGTAGTATCGACCACGTTCCCAGACCGGCCGTGACGAGGACTACGCCAATCCCGAGAACATTGGCCCGGGTGCTGTTGACGTGGGTGCCCAGTATGCGTTCCTGGTTCATCGCGTACAGCAGGAACGTGGCGACGATGGGTAACAACAGGCCATTGGCAAACTGCGCCGAGACAATAATTGTCAGTGGCCGGACGCCGGTCAGCGACAAGATAGCACCGACGACGATCACGCTGAGCGCAACTGCCTTGAACAGCGTCGACGAAGTGCCGCCCTTGGATCCCAGCAGTTCAGTCATCACGTGAGCGGTAGCGAGCGGTGCGGTGATGGCACTTGACAGTCCTGCTGCGAGGAAACCGAGTCCGAGCAGGTACCTGGAGAAGCGCCCGAACAAGGGCTCGAACTGTGTCGCCATATCGCCGGCGCCGGTGATCTGTAACCCCGACCCAAAAAAGCTGGCAGCCGCGGTCGACACGATCAGGATCGCGATAATACCGCCCAGGCCAATTGAGATTGCAGTGTCCGCTCTTGCATCGGCCAGGTCCGCTTCGCCCTGCCATTTTTCCCTTACCGCGGCCGCATGCAGGAACAGGTTGTAGGGCACTACGGTTGTGCCGATCAACGCGATGACCGTCGTCAATGCGCCGCCCGGGATGACGGGCAACACCATGCCGCGAAACAGCGCCACGATGTCGGGCCTGACGATTGCAAAGGTACTGATGAACGACAGGGCCATTAGTGCCACCAGCGCCAACAGGATGCGTTCGATGTGCCGGTAGGCCCCTTGCCAGAGGAGAATGCCGGCGGCGGCGGAAATGCCGACGATGAACCACCGGAACACAGAGGCCCCGGAAGCGAAGACGGCCTGGAGGCCCAGCGCGGCACCGCTCAAATTGCCGGCCTCGTACGCGGCGTTGCCCATATACAGCGCCAGGGTAATCAGCAGGAACAGCGGCCACTTTGCCGGGGAGTCGGAGAAAATGCTGCGCAGCGACTCGCCGAGCCCCTGTTGCGTCACCACGCCGAGTCGCGCGGCCATTTCCTGCAGGATGATGGTCGCGATGGTCGCGAACACGATGGCCCACAGCAAGCCAAAGCCGAAATTGGCACCGGCGAGTGTGCAGGTTGTGACGGTTCCCGGTCCGATGAATGCGGCCACCACGAAGGCGCCCGGGCCGATCTTGCGAAGTCTGCTGAACATTAAGGAAGACTAACAGTTTGGCAGCGGCGGGGGCGACGTCCGGAGGCGCCGGCTTACCCCGGTACCTACTGCTTCTTGACGCGATACAGGATGTCCAGGTTGCTGACGGTCCCGGTCCGTGACTCGAGAACCAGGCGCTCGCTGAGCTGGTACCTGAGCAGCAGGGTGCCGAGCTTGTCGATCAACCCGTAGCCGTATTCGACCAGCAGACGGTCGCCGAACCGCTTGCCCGCCACGATCCTGCCATCCTCTGCGCCGCCTTCGACAGTCAGCGTCTCCAGCCCTAGGCTGCCCCTGATCTGCGACGTGATCGAGCCGGCCTGTGCCAGGCCGAGCGCGAACGCCGCATTGTTCAACGCGTCGCCCTCGGTGGCCGTGGTCGAGCTCGATAGCGCTCGGCCCGTAAGCAGGTACGACAATATCTCCGCGTCGCCCAGTGCCGGTTCGCTGAAAAGCGTCGAGCGCAGCTGACTCGGGGTTCCCGTCAACTGAATCCCCGCGACGACATCGTTCGCACTTCGAGTGGCGCGCACATCGAGGTTCGGGTTGTCGAGTGGGCCGTTGAAGATCAGCTCACCGCGTTCGATAGCCAGCTCCTGGCCGTACGCTTTGTAGCGGCCGTCACGAAGGCTGAGTCTCCCGAAACCAAGGTAGGGTTGGTGCGACCCGCCCTCGATCTTCACCGTGCCTTCGATACGTGTCTTTAACCCGAAAGCGTCGAGGTGCACGTCGTCGCCGAGCAGGGTACTGATCTTGACGTCGATGCGCCGGCCAACCGGCGCCGCGGTCGCTGCCGACGAATGCACGGTTGCGTCCGGTGACGGTGATACCGCAGTCTCCGGGATTTCGTCAATACGCAGGTTGGCCGTCGGGATTGCCAGCTTGCCCGTGATCAGTGCTGCCCGGTCATCAAGTACCACCGAGATTGCCGGCGACGCTGCGACCGCGGCGTCGGGCAGGCGAACCAGCTCAAAATTGCTGCCCGTAATCGTAAGGTCTGCCCGCATACCGGTATCGCGGCCCAGCGTCGTGCTGCCCTGTATCGCCACGACACCCTCGCCGGACCGCGCGCTGCCGGCGAGCAGCAGGCGACCGACGCTTTGTTGTTGCAGGAGAACGTCGATCTTGTGGATTTCCAGTCCGGCCTGGCGCACGCCGAACGAGCCGTTCTGAAGCGCAACCTCGCCACTGAATTCAGGCGCTCCCAGGTTGCCTGTTGCCGAAATCGAACCTTCGATCGAGCCGCGGGGATTGGTAATTCCAGGTACGAAAACGGCAAAGAGCGACACATCCGAGATCGCCACGGTGCCGCTTGCCTGGATCGCGGACTGGATGTCTGTCGCGTCGTCTATCGTGAAGTCGAGGCTGCTGCTGCCTGCACCATCCGCCAATTCGATCCGCGTTGTCGACTCAACGCGGTTGTCCGTGATCGTGGCTCGACTGACCGCATTGGCAACCGTCGCGGAGATCACCTCGTCCTCAAACATGGTACTCGCTGCGGTCTCGAGCAGCTCGAGACTCGCATTGCCCGTCAGGCCCCGATCATTGAGCTCGCCGCGCAACTCGGCTTCGACAAAGCCTGAAATGCTGACGTTCGGCGGCGGTTGGAACGGCAACGCGGCCAGCGGCAATTGAGCGATCGATGCTTCCAGCGATGCCGTACCGTCGTTCCTGTAGTCGAAAGCCAGGCACGCGTTCGCATCGGTGGATGAGCCCTGCAGGCAGACCCTGGACAGCGACACGACGTCCTGCAATGCGGTCAGCGTCGCGGGTTGCCGGTTCGCCCAGCGCCCGAGTTCGGGATTGGTAATTGCGAGCGAACTGACGGTGCCACGCCAGCCGTCCTGCGCATACCCGCCTGTTGCAGCGACTTCGACCTTGTTGCCGGCCGCTTCGAGCTCGGCGCGAATCGAGTGTGCCGCCAGGTTCCCGGACGCGGACACCGCGATAGCCTCGAGGGCCGTGTCACCGACACCAAGCTGTCCGCCAATGTTCGCGCGAATATTGGGGTTGCTGCCTGGACCGTCGACACGGACGCCAGCCTTGAGCGACCCGGTCGTGCCGGGCGCCAGTTCGTCCACGGCCGGCAGGTCGAGTTCGGCAACCAGCACAATATTCTCGCCGATCGAGCCCGTGGCTTGCGCGCGGTTGCGGCCAACCTGGACCAGGCCATTGGTCAGCGTGAACGTGCCGTCCGCGTACGAGCCTTGCACGCTGCCCTGCAGGCCGACGGCCTTCACTATCCTGGCGAGTGCTATTTCGGGATCAAGCTCGGAGAGCGCGAACGTCAGTTCGACGGCAGGCACCGGCAGCCACGCGACGTCGCCCGCCGCGGCCAGCCGTCCCAGGTTGCTGGCCAGGTTCAGATCCGCGATACGCATGCCCTCGCGGCCGGCCACTCCCTGCAATGTGATCCTGGTTGGCGGTATGTCATCGGTTCGGGCGACGGCGTCCAGCGCCAGTGCGAACTTCGTCGTATCGCCCCTGAGCGACAACGTGCCTCCGGAGCTCGAGACAGTGCGCTCGCCCAGGACCCACTCAATTTGCGCCCACCGGTTGAGCAGGTCGGCGAACAGCGCGCCCGATTCATGACGGACTGTCCCGTTAGTGCTGAGCGCGACCGGGGAGGTCAGCGAGTGCTGCACATCGTATTCGCCCAGTGTTCCGGACAACAGCAGGTGACCAGCCAGGCGCAGCTCTGCCGACTGCTGCCACTCCCAGTTGACCTTGACGTTGTGCGGATAGGCACCCGACGTTGTCGCCACGCCACTCACGTCGAGTACCAGCCAATCGCTGCGTACGGCCAGCCGCGTAATGCCGAGATTGGAGCCGACCATCCGGCCGGAGAGCCCGATGCGGTCGACGCTGTGAGCATAGTCCGCGCCGGCCACCGTCACGTTGCGGACCGACGCATCGGCAATGGAGATGCCGACCGGAAGATCGATGTCGGGCAGGGACCCATCGCCGCCGCCATCACCCGAAGCCAGGACCTGAACGTCGACGCTCCCGGCGTCGAGCTTGTTGATCGCGATGCGCTTTGCAAACAAGGGCGCCAGCTCGATGTCCAGCGCCAGTTGCCGCACCGTCACGTGCACGGAGTCGTCCCGCCATCCCACGGAGCGAACGTGCAAGCCGTAGAGCAGCGAGCCGGTCGGGTCCTCGATCTGCAGTTGCGGCGGCAGGTAGTCACTCGCCTGGCGCAGCAACCAGCGTGTGCCGCTTGTCGTACCCAGGAGCATGAACAGGCCGCCGGCCAGGACAGCCGCACTGCCGGCGGCAAAGCCAAGCAACCACAGTTTGCGGGATCGCCTCAAAGGTCTGCACCCAGTCTGAGGTGCACCCGGACGCCCGGGTCATCGTCTGTTACCGGGTAAGCAAGATAGAGCTTTATCGGACCGACGGGCGATCGCCAGATAAGACCCAGTCCCGTCCCGACCTCGGGATTGATCTTCACGCCATCGAACGCGTTGCCGGCATCGACGAAGACGGCGCCGTAGAAGCGGCCTTTCAGGAGGCGCTCATACTCGATACTGGCCGTCAGGAGATTGTCGCCGCCGATGACATTGCCATCCACGTCCTTTGGCCCAAGGCTGTCCAGATCATAGCCGCGCACCGATTCGTCGCCGCCGGCAAAAAAACGCACCGAGGGTGGCAGCTCGTTGAGCTCGGACCTGGCGGTGATACCGATCATGCCGCGCGCGAGCAGCCGGCCACGCGGGCCCACGGCGCGGATCCACCGTGCCCATGCGGTCGCCTGTACGAACGACGTGTTCGAACCCAGGTACTCGTCAGTGCCACGAAATTCCGCGCCAACACGGCGACCGCGATTCGGGTAGAGGTCCTTGTCGGCGTACTTGTGATCGAAACCAATTGCCGGTAACACGAGGAGGCTGTCGTTCGACTCTGTGCCAATCGTGAAGCTCTCGTAGCTGACATCCAGGGACAATGTCCTGATCCAGCTCGTGCTGAGTCGTTTCGTCCGCCGCAGCCCCAGTCGAGCAGTATCGTTGTCATACGAATCCGTCGCTTCCCTTGAGACAGCGCCGGTGTAGCTCATCCAGTCACTGCGCGGATCCGTCAGCGGCCTGCGGAACTCGGCGGTGAGACCCTGCAGGACGGGCGACAGCCCCAGGTCTGCCCTGAATCGGTTTCCTTTCGCGTTGATGCGATTGTTCCTGAAGCCGAGGCGAAAGCGCGGGCCCATGTCGGTGGACGCACCGACGCCGATCGTATACTCGATACGATTCGCAGGCTGCAGCGATACGCGAATCGGGATCTGGCCATCCCGGGCATTGCCGACGTCCGGGACAAGCTCGATACGCCCGAAATAGCCGCTGTTTGAGAGGTCCCGGTAGGCGCGCGCGAGATCCTGGCTGTCATAGTAGGCGCCGGTTTCAATATCGATATACGCCGAGACGATCGAAGGCTCGAGGAACGTTTGTTCCTGCACAACCTCGCCCACGCGATAGCGTGGCCCGCTTTCGAGGTGCAACGTGATATCGGCCTGACCGCGCTCCGGCCAGATATCGAGCCTGCTTTCGGCAAAAACTGCATCGACATAGCCGCGGTCTGCGGCCCTGACCTGCAGCGCTCGCTTGAGCCGGTCGTACTCGGCATGCCGCAGCGGGGCGCCGGGCGTCAGGGACGCGGATTGGCGCAGGTTATCGAACGCCGCGTCGGTAGCAGCAGCCCCATGGATCGCGATATCGACCTCGTGGAGCCTGACCGGCTCGCCCGGGTCAACGGTCAGGGTCGCCTGCCAGCAGGTCTCGCCCAACGTGAGTGTTGAAGAAATGTCCGGTTCATAGAACCCGAATGGCTCAATTGCCTTGCGGGCTTCCTTCTGCATGACCCGGTAGCGGCGGCGCACCAGCCACTCCCCGGCGTCACAAGGCTCATCCGCGAGCGCAACGTATACGCGAATATTGCGTTCGAGCTCAGGTTCGACGCCCGTGATGGTGAGCTCTGCGGCGACAAACGAGGGCAGCAACATCAGGGTCAATGCCAGGCGACTTGCGTAGTGAATCGACATGTCCGTCAACTAGAGCCACTTCTTCCACCGAAAAAAAGACAGGAGTGCTGCGGCAGACACAAGCATGACGGCGATGGAACCCAGGAAGCCCCGGGGGCTTTCGAGCCCGGGGAGTCCGCCGACATTCATTCCCAGCAGTCCCGTTACGAACGTCAGGGGCAGGAATATCGCTGCCACGACAGATAAGACATACATGCGCGAGTTTTGTTCTTCAGCGAGCCACGCATGGAATTCTTCCCGCAGTACCATGGTTTGCTCCCGTGCAAGGTCGAGATCCTCGAGGTACCGAGTGATGCGGTCCGCCTCCTCGCGCAATAGCTGGATATCGGTGTCGGAAAACCAGGCGCCCGGCGCCCGGTAAAGGCGGTCCAGCGCATCGCGTTGCGGTGCCAGAAAGCGCCTGACGGTCGCCGTCTTGCGCCGCAGCGCAGAAATTACGTGGCGAAATATCACCTTGTCCTGCATGCCTAGCTGGTCTTCGGCGCTGCCAACGTCTTCTTCGATGTCGTTGACAAAATCACCAATGCGGTTTGCCAGTCGGCCAATGAGAGCGGCGAGGAATGCCCCTGTTGTACTCGGGCCAACGCCGTTTTCCAGCGCTTCCCGCATATCCGCGACCGAAAAGAGGCGCCGCCGGCGGGTGCTGATGATGCGGTCGGGCCCAATCCAGAGCCGCACCGACACCATGTCCTCCGGGTCCTCGCCCGGGTTGGTGTTGACGCCGCGCAGCACGACCAGCAGCCCATCCCGGGTCGTGTGTGATCGCGGTCGGGTTTCACCTGCGAGCAGGGCGCCGACGATCGAGTCGTCCAGCCCGCTGGAACTCGCCAGCCACTGCCGGGAACCTTCGTCGTCGAGGTTGATATGCACCCACAATACACCCTGGTCCTGTGTCCAGTCGTTGACAGCAGCCGCATCGATGAAGTCGGCTCCACCGCGTCCATCCAGGATGCAGGCGTGAAGGAATTCAGGTGGATTCACAGCCATCGATCTGTCCCAAATAAGGTAATCTCGACCAGATGATATCTGTTGTCGGCCTGATTGTCGGAATTCTCTTGCTGATTAGCGGCGCCACGCTGCTGGTACGAGGTGCTTCGGCACTTGCGGTAAGGCTGGGCGTGTCGCCTCTTGTCATCGGCCTGACCATTGTCGGATTCGGCACCAGCGCCCCCGAACTGGTCGTCAACATCGTGGCTTCTTTGCGCGGCGCCACCGCTCTCGCGTTCGGCAATGTGGTCGGGTCCAACATCAGCAATGTTGGACTCATCCTCGGTATAGCGGCGCTCCTTATACCGATTACGATCAAGGGGCAGATCGTGCAGCGCGAAATACCGCTGCTTTTGCTGGCGACATCCGTGATTACGGTGATGGCGCTCGATGGCCCGCTGGATGGTCTGCCGGCGGTCATTGGGCGATCCGAATCGATCGTCCTGCTACTGCTCTTCTGCGTATTCATCTACAGCCACATGCTTGATCTCGTGAAGACCAGGCGCGCGGATCCGCTGGCTGCCGATATTGAAGACAACCCACTGCTCGATACCCGATCCGAAGGACGGGTGCCCTGGTTGCTCGTGCCGGCCGGTCTGTTGCTGCTGCTGCTTGGCGGTGAGCTGACCATCCGCAACGGCGTCGCGTATGCGACCAGCCTGGGAGTATCACCGGCGATCGTCGGCCTTTTCATGGTCGCCGTCGGTACCAGCATGCCCGAGCTCGTCACCACGATCGTTGCGGCGCTGCGCCGGGAGTCGGATCTCGCGCTGGGCAATATCGTGGGTTCGAACATTTTCAATTCGCTGGTTGTCTTGCCGGCCAGTGGGCTCATCAGCCAGATACCGATTCCCCGTGGAGGCATTATCGACCTGCTCTTCTCGCTCGTACTCGCCGCGTTTCTGGTCCTGGTGTTCTTTCTTGGCAAAGCCCGGATGGGGCGAATAACCGGCGGCATCCTGCTCGTCGCCTATTTCACCTACATGGCTGTGCGAGTTGCCTCCAGCTAGCGGGGAACGCGCAGGCAGCGGTTATTACCGGGCAGGAGCCCGGGTTCCGGGCAAGACATTGACCTCGAGTGGGTGACGTATATCGAGGTGAACATCTCGTTGCGGGAATGCGATCGTTATGCCGTTCTCTTCAAACAACTCGGTGATTCTGAAGCGTGCGGCGCTGCGAATTTCCCTGAGGAACTTCTCGCCGCCGACGTCGCACCAGAAATACGCGTCAAAGATCAGGGCGCTGTCGCCAAAGTCTTCGAAGACCACGCTCGGGTGAGGCTCGGCTTTGCACTCCGGCTGTTCCCTGATGGCCTGCATGATCAACTCGGCTACTTTGCGCACAGGTGAACCGTAGGCGACGCCCACCCGCAACGTGGTTCTTACTTCGCGGTCGATCAGCGTCCAATTGACGACAGTGCGTTCCAACAGCTGGCTGTTGGGGACAAGCAGGTGCACGCCGTCCGTGCGTCGAATGCGGGTCGAGCGATTGCCGATGACTTCGACGGCGCCGTAAGTGTTGTCGATCTCAATGAAGTCGCCAATACGAATCGGCCGCTCGGCCATCAGGATCCAGCCACTAATGAAATTATTGATGATGTTCTGGGCGCCGAAGCCAACGCCGATGGCAATTGCGCCGGTCGCAAACGCAAATGCGGTCAGCGGGATTCCCAGCAGGCTGAGAGCCGTCATAACGACCAGGACGATAAGCACGAAGAACGCGATGCGCTTCAGAATATGGACGATGTCGGGCCGCAGCGAGGTTGACGCGAGGCGTCGTCCAAGCCAGTACCCGATGAGCTTGCTGCCCAGGTAGCCGATAGCGAGCAGCAGAACCACCGAGACGATCTGCCCGATCGTAATCGTCTGGCCGCTCGGCGCTGTCGCCAGAACGTAGCCCCAAACCTCCCTGAGGTTGTCGGATATTTCAGTCATAAGCTACCCCGTGCCACGTGTACGGGTTTTGCCGTGTTTCGCGTTTTTCTCGATGAACTCGATAATCATGCCCGCGACGTTCTTCTTTGTTGCTTTTTCGATGCCTTCGAGGCCCGGGCTGGAGTTTACCTCCATGACGACCGGCCCGTGATTGGACCGCAGCAGGTCGACGCCTGCGACGTTGAGGCCCATGACTTTCGCTGACCGAACAGCCGTCGAGCGCTCTTCCGGCGTAATCTTGATGAGAGTGGCCGAGCCCCCCCGGTGCAGGTTCGAGCGGAACTCACCCTCCTTGCCCTGACGCCGCATCGAGGCAACAACCTTGTCGCCAACGACGAGGCAACGAATGTCGGCACCGCCGGCTTCGGCGATGAACTCCTGCACCATGAAGTTCGCTTTCAGGCCGCGAAAAGCCTCGATTACGCTTTCCGCCGCTTTCTTGGTTTCGGCCAGGACCACGCCGACGCCCTGTGTGCCCTCCAGCAGCTTGATCACAACCGGCGCGCCACCGATCAGTCGCAACAGGTCCTCGGTATCGCCGGGCGAGTTGGCGAAACCGGTGACCGGCAGGCCGATGCCGCGCCTGGCGAGAAGCTGCGACGCCCGCAGCTTGTCTCTCGAGCGGGAGATCGCCACGGATTCGTTGACGGAATAGACGCCCATCATCTCGAACTGACGAACGACGGCCGTACCGTAGAACGAGACCGATGCACCAATTCGAGGAATGATGGCATCTACGTCGGTAATCGCCACACCTTTCAGATGGATGCTGGGGTTGTGACTGGTGATATTCATGTAGCACTGCTTGTGATTGATCACGACCATGTCATGGCCGCGCTCCTCGCCAGCCTTGACCAGCCGCGAGGTCGAATACAGGTTCTTGTTCGTTGACAGAATAGCGATCTTCATAGTTGCTTCCCGTCTCAATCACGTTGCCGCGGTGAGATCCTGGTGTGTCGAGGCGAATGTCTCCACGACGTCGCCTGCTTTCGGTACGTCCTCGAACGTGCTCAGATTGAAGAGGGCGTCGCCCTCGTGCGCCAGCGGCAGGTTGCTGCGGCCAATGACGATGCCGTCGAAAGGCGCCAGGATATCTTCCTCTGCCTCTCCCAGCGGGCTGCAAATGATCGCAATACGCTGGCCTTCGACTACGGTGCTCCCGAGCCTGGCCCTCGCACTGACGATACCGCTGGAACTTGCCCGGACCCACTGCGTCGATCGCGCGATTACGGACGTGACAGGCCTGGTCTTTGTCTTCTTGCTCGCCGGCAGCATCCCGATATGACGCATGACATTGAGGATGCCTCGCAGGCCGGCCCGAATACTCGTTTCGTCAAAACGAAGTGCTTCGCCGGCTTCGTAGATCAGCATCGACATCCCGCGCTCCGCGGCGCATGCGCGCAACGATCCGTCCCGAATATTGGCATTGACCACCACCGGGGCACCGAACGCCATCGCGATGTCGAGCGTGTCCGGATCGTCGAGATTCGCGCGTATCTGGGGGAAATTGGATCGATTAATAGCACCTGTGTGCAGGTCGATGCCAAAATCCGCCTTGGACACGATCTGCTGTATGAACAGGTTGGCGAGCCTTGCGGCAATAGAGCCCCTCGGGCTGCCTGGAAAAGACCTGTTGAGGTCACGCCTGTCCGGCAGGTAGCGCGACTGGTCCAGGAACCCGTGCACGTTAACAATCGGGATCGCGAGCAGTGTGCCCCTGATCGATCGCAATGCCTTCAGCCTGAGCAGTCGCCTGATAATTTCGACGCCGTTCAATTCGTCGCCATGGATGGCCGCCGACACGAACAGCACAGGCCCGGCCTTGCGGCCGCAAATAGCCTTTACCGGCATACGCAGCGATGTCGAGATGTAGAGATCGGCTACCGGCAGGTTGATGCTTTCCCGCTTGCCCGGATTGACCACCACGTCACCTATGGTTATCGGCTTGTTCGCTGTCATGTTTTCTTTCGCTTTTTCTTGCCTACCAGGTACGAACGCGCCGGGTCTACCCATGCGCGATTCCGCATCGCCGTGCGGCCGAGCAACATCCTGAAAAGCATGTCGTCACGCGATGTCAGCGTTACCTCTATCGGCCAGGTGAATTTACCGATCGACAGCGTCGTGGCAATCACGAAGCGCTCTTCCTTGTGGCCACCGGAGTCGGTCACGACCCGGCTTTCCAGTATGTCGGCGGTGCAGGTCACCACGGTATCGGTATTTTTCTGGATTGGGTGCATCAGGAATTCGACACGGTCCCGGCCGCCTGCGGAGAACGGGCGAACCTCGAACGCGTGGAGTGCCGACGTGCGGGCACCCGTGTCGACCTTGGCCTTGATCTGCCGGATCCCGAGATCGGGAAGGCCGACCCACTCCCGCCAGCCAAAGGTCAGGAGATCTGCAGATTCGTCCACCATTCATGTTTCCTGATTCGAACCACGCGAACACGAGCCGTATCCGCTATCAGGACGAATGATAGCCTGTTCCTGGAGTATCTTCCTGTCAGTCGTAGGGGCGGAGGCGTGCGAGGCTGTGGACGAAAATCACCCGGTCCTCGATCGTCAGGATGCCTTCGTCGACCATGCTGCGTAACAGGCGCGACAAGGTTTCGGGCTTTACAGACAGTCTCGACGCAATGACATGGCGCGGCAATTCGAGGCGTACGGTGGCCTCATCGTCATTCGTTTCCACGACATGATCGAGCAGGTAGCTGGTCAGGCGGCTGCGTGCATTCTGAATCGTGAGGTTTTCTATCTCGCGGACGCGCGCGTGCAGGTGCCGGCATACGTCGCTCAGAAGACGCATGCAGGCATCCGGGTTGGCGTAGACCAGGTCGATGTACGCCTGGATTGGTATCTGCGCCATCGTGCTCGCCGCAAGTGCCTCGGCGGTAACCGGATATTTGTGTTCCTGCATGAATGCGATCGCTTCTGCGAACGTTCGTCCGGGACTGACGACCTCGAGGACCTTCTTCTCGCCCGACGCGGCGATCAGGTTCAACTCTATCTGTCCTAGGTCCAGAAAGTAGAAGTGGGTAGCCGCGTCGCCACGATGGAACAGTACCTCACCTTTTTCGAGCGTCTTGGTAGTAACCCCGGCCACGAGCGTGTCGAAGTCATCCTGCTCAAGGCCGGAAAACAGGTAGTGCCTGCGCAGCGTTGCGTACAAGGGGGAGCCAGCATCCATCGGTTCGGAGTTTAGCACCGCATTGACGGCAACCGTCGTTGGCGAGGAACCAGCAGTCATATTACTGCTCCGGTGCCGAAGAAGATGTCTTGCGAGCCCAGGGGGTTGTTCATCGATTCGTCTCCTCGGTGACGGATTCAGTCTAGGTATCCCTACCTGCCTGTCCTTGACTTACATCAAGGCGGCAGGCGGGGCCGGCGCTTACCTTGCTGACACTGAAGTGGATGTCACCGCGGTCGCTGGCCGCATGCAGCTATCATGAATACAGGCAACGTAATGAACTATTCGACGTTCTGGGCGATAATGCCGCAGTCAACGACAACTCCTGCTCTATCAACTTGTTGAAATAGGAGTACCTCCGTGAGCCCCGGCAAAATTATCTTCCTGGCGCTTGTGCTGGCTTTTCCCGTCGCGGCACAGGCATCGGACGATGGCCTGGGTGACGCAGGGCTGGATGAGATCGTCGTGGTCGCGACCAAGCGGGCCACGAGCATACGCGATGTTGCCGCCGATATTACGGTGATCACGGCGGCGGAACTGCAGGCGACGCTCGGGACGTCGCTTGAAGACGTATTCCGGTTTGTGCCCGGGGTGACGCAGCAGTCGTCGGGTTCGAGGTTTGGCACGGAAGGAATAACGATTCGCGGTATTGGCGGTAACAGGATCGCCATGGAGCTCGACGGCGTATCGCTCTCCGACCATTTCGCCATCGGCAACTTCGCCAACGCGACCCGGGATTTCGCCGACACCGGGCTCATTGGCCAGGTCGAGGTCCTGCGCGGTCCGGCGTCGGCCGTGTACGGCAGTTCGGCGCTTGGCGGGGTCGTCGCGATGCAGACCCTGCAGCCCTCTCAGTTTCCTGGTGACGACAAGCTCGCCGGTCGGGCGTCGCTGCTCTACCGCGGGCTCGATGCGAGCCGCAATACCGAGGCGAGTGTTGCCCTGCGTGGGCCAGGTACGGCGATGATACTTGCCGGCAG
>JAOUNK010000337.1 GCA_029881015.1 Gammaproteobacteria bacterium
ATCTCGGTCTCGGTCATGACGGGAGAGAAGATGGCGGAGGCGGCCATCGAAAATCTGGACGATCTTGCCTTGTATGTTCCCAACTTCAGCAAGGGCGACTCAGGGATCGGTGCGATCATTCAGATCCGCGGTATTGCCACGGGTTCCAACCCGGGCTTCGAACAGTCCGTCGTGACGTACATGGACGATATTTCCCTGGCGCGTTCGGGACTGGCGCGCATGCCGTTCATGGATCTTGAGCGCGTTGAAGTCTTGCGCGGGCCGCAGAACGTTCTGTTTGGCAAGAACAGCATTGCAGGAGCCATCTCGATGGTAACTGCAAAGCCGACTGACGAACTCGAAGGCAGTATCCGCCTGCGCTATGGCACAGAGTATGACGATGGTGAGGCAGTGGCGGTGATATCCGGTCCCATCTCTGATAACGTCAGAGGGCGAGTCGTTCTGCGCAAGGCAGAGCGCGGCGGCTACTATGACAACGCAAGCAACGGCCGCACCGACGAGGCGCGTGAAGAGACCGACCTGCGCGCAACGCTCGCCTGGGATATCGGTGACAACACCGAAGTAATGTTCAAGTATGAGCAGGACAAAGTCGAAAGCACGGGATCCGGCGAAGAGCTCATATTCGAGTACACCAACCCGTTTCCGTTTGATCCTGTATTCAATCCTTTGTCCGGCCTGACGTATACGCAGTCCGTCGCAGCACTCGAAGGTGCATACAATGCAGCCCTCGCCGGCTTCGGTTTGCCGCCTATCAGCGTCGGCAGCGACGATTCCATTGTGGATCGTGTTCGTCGCGCCAATGCGGACGAGCGGCATGATCTCGATCTGGATCTCATGCAGCTGACGGTGAACCACGATTTTGACGGCTTTACGTTCACGTCGGTGACGGCGTACCTCGAATTCGACGAGGAGACCTTTACCGGATCGTCGTCAGGTGTCGATATCAGCAAGATCCTCTCCTTCGAGGAGTATGAGCAAGTCAGCCAGGAGTTTCGCTTCACGTCTGAATTGGGTGGGCGCGTCGACTGGATCGCCGGCGCGTTCTACCAGGACTGGGAGCTGAAGAACGACGAAAGCACGCTTGTTGATGACATGAATATGCCCGTCTTGCTCGGCTTGTTGGGTGCAGCCCCGGGGCTTGAGGCTGTCGCGAATCTGGATAGCACTCGTCAATACTGGGGCGACAGCAAGTCGTACGCAGCATTCGGCCAGTTCACATTCAACATGTCAGATACCGCTCGCGTTACCGTGGGTGGGCGCTATACCCGTGAAGAAAAGAACGGCAGACGCTTTGTAGACATCATAAGCACAGCTACAGGCGAATTTGATCTCAACCAGGCGATTTTCGCGTCCTGCGCGTTCGGTGTGGATTACGAGTCGCTTGGCCAGGCTTCCATCGGTCCAATCGGTGCGTTCATTCCTGATTGTGCAGGCAACTTTGTTGGGCCCGGCGCATACAGCACGCATGACGTGTCGGCCAACCGGACCGAGAGTGCGTTCACGCCGTCAATCACCGGTGAGTTCGATATTGGCGACAACAATATGATGTACGCGTCATACTCGGAAGGCTTCAAGGCAGGTGGCTTTGATGCACGAGCGCCGAGAGAGGCCGACATTGAATACGAGGACGAGAACGTACAGGGATTCGAGCTTGGCCTGAAAAGTACCCTGGCGGGTGGCAAGGCGGAAACCAACATCGCGATCTTCCACTCTACCTACAAAGACCTGCAGGTCAGCTCTTTTGACGGTGTTGCGGGCTTTGTTGTTGGTAACGCGGCCAAGTCGACCGCCCAGGGATTTGAGGCAGACGGTCGCTGGCGCGCAACGGAGAATCTGACATTGTTTGGATCGCTGGCTTACCTCGACAACACATACGACAGGTATCCGAATGCGACGTGTAGTCCGAGGCACACACTGCTTACCGGCGAGACACTCTGCGATCGAGCCGGTAACAGGCTGAGCTACGTCCCGGAATGGTCGGCGAGCCTTGTTGCGGATTACGTCCTGCCCATTAACGGCGATCTGGACTTCCGTTCCACCCTCGATGTGAACTACGAGAGCGACTACTTCACGAACTCCACTCAGGAAGCGTTCTCCGTGCAGGATAGCTACACGATGTACAATCTTCGCCTGGCGCTTGAGGCGGAGAAGTGGACCTTGGCCGTGCTGGGTAAGAACCTGAGTGACGAGTACGTACTCGAGTTCACCAGTGTGGTACCGCTGTCCGGGTCGTCACTGGCTGCTCCTGCTTACAAGGGCTTCGCCCAGCCGCCCCGCACAATAGCCGCACAGTTTGAGTATCGGTTCTAGTTAAACAAGACGCGGCATCCGCCTAAAGGGTGCCGCGTTTTTTTATGTCAACCGAAAGCGCGCGCTATCAAACCCGTCCACTATCTTTAGGCGTCAAGTCCGCTTACGGGTTTGGCTCGGTCGCCTACGGCGTCAACAACGTTGGCTTCGACTATTTCCTGCTCCTGTTCTACAGCCAGGTCATAGGGCTGGACGCGCGCCTGGTCGGCGTCGCGATCATTGTTGCCCTCGTCTTCGATGCAATAAGCGATCCTATCGTCGGCTACTGGTCCGATAATTTTCGATCACGTTGGGGTCGACGGCATCCGTTCATGCTCGCTGCCGCAGCGCCGGCTGCATTAAGCTATTTTCTGTTATGGAATCCGCCGCAGGGTTGGTCGCAAGCCGGAATCTTCTGGTACTTGCTCCTCTTGGCCGTTGTCATCCGCACGGCAATGACGTTTTTTGAAACACCCAGTGCGGCTTTGGCGCCGGAGCTAACGGGTGACTACGATGAACGAAGTACGCTGCTTAGCTATCGCTCATACTTCGGCTGGACCGGCGGCAACGCGATTACAGTGATGATGTTCTTCTTTCTGTTTCCCGCGATGGCAACAGAATCGATTGCGGACGGACGCTTCAATCGTGACAGCTATGAACTGTTAGGCATTGTCGCATCGGTGCTGATTCTTTTGTCCATCGTCGTTTGCGTATTGGGGACTCGTTCCAGGATCAAGCACTTGAAACCACCACCACCACAGAGGCGCATCACTGTGGCGACCGTGTTTCGGGAGATCTTCGAGACGCTCGCCAACCGCTCATTCGTGGCGCTATTCATCGCCGCCATGCTGGGTGCTGTCGCGACCGGACTTGCGGCGTCACTGGCATTTTATTTCTACACCTACTTCTGGGAGTTTTCGTCGATTCAGACCGGGCTCATTACCATGGGTGTCTTCGTGGCCGCGATTCTCGGTTTTGTCCTTGCGCCGATCGTAACGAGACGAATCGGCAAAAAGAGAGGTGCGATGATTGTAGGCCTGGTCGCCTTCGTTGGTGCGCCGCTGCCGATCGCGCTGCGTCTCCTGGGTGTCTTGCCGGAAAACGGCACGCCATTCGTATTCTGGTTCGTTTTTACAACAGGAGTCATCGATCTGGGGCTGATCATCTGCTTTCAGATATTGTATGCATCGATGATGGCTGACCTCGTCGAGCAAAGTGAGTTGAAAACCGGGCGCCGTTCCGAGGGCGTGTTCTTTTCGTCTGTCACATTTATCAGAAAGAGCGTGCAGGGTTTCGGATTGATGATGGCTTCGCTGGTGCTGTATTGGGCAAAGTTCCCGACAGGAGCCACAGTTGAGCAGGTTTCGGACGAGGCCATATGGCGCTTGGGCGCCTACTACGTGCCGACGATACTCATTATCTGGATGTTGATGATGGCCGTGATTTC
>JAOUNK010000046.1 GCA_029881015.1 Gammaproteobacteria bacterium
TGTCGATTGTTTTCGCCACGTTCCCGCCCCCGACTACAAGGTCACCGGATCCGGACGATCCGGATCGATGCCATATTTCCTGATTGCCTCTGCGACCGTCTTCGTATCCAGTACGCCGTCGTCGGCAAGGGCGTTGAGCGCTGTGATCGTGATAAAGCGCCGGTCGACTTCGAAATGTTCACGCAAGGGTTTGCGGGCATCGCTGCGGCCGTAACCGTCGGTGCCGAGCGACGAGAAATGACCCGGCACCCAGCCCTGGATCTGGTCCGCGACGATCTTCATGTAGTCGGTCGCCGCGACATAGGGTCCGGGACGGTCGCCGAAGCACTGCGTGATCCATGACTTGCGGGGTTCCTCCAGGGGGTGCAGGTGGTTCCAGCGTTCGACTTCGAGCGCGTCGCGCCGCAGTTCATTGAAGCTCGTTACGGACCAGACATCGGCGACGATGCCAAAGTCGTCCATCAGCAATTCGGCAGCGCCTATGACTTCGCGCAGGATCGTTCCCGACCCCATGAGCTGCACACGAATCTTACCCTGGCTGATGCTGATGTCCAGCGGGTACATGCCGCGCAGGATACCTTCCTCGACACCTGCCGGCATCGGCGGATGCTGGTAATTCTCGTTCATGCAGGTGATGTAGTAGAAGACGTCCTCCTGCTCACCGATCATGCGGCGTAGCCCGTCCTGCACGATGACGGCCAGCTCGTAGGCGTACGTCGGGTCGTACGACCGGCAATTCGGCACCGTCGACGCCGCAACGAGGCTGTGTCCGTCCTGGTGTTGCAGGCCCTCACCGGCAAGCGTCGTGCGCCCTGCCGTACCACCGATCAGGAAGCCGCGCGTCTGCATGTCGCCGGCAGCCCAGATGAAATCGCCGACGCGCTGGAAACCGAACATCGAGTAATAAATGTAGAACGGCACCATCGGCACGTCGTGATTCGAGTATGCGGTGCCCGCCGCAATCCACGAACACAGGGCGCCGCCTTCGTTGATGCCTTCCTCGAGGATCTGGCCCGTCTTGTCTTCGCGGTAGTACATCAGCTCGCCCGCGTCCTGTGGCTCGTACAACTGGCCTTTGGACGCGTAGATGCCCACCTGCCGGAACATACCCTCCATACCGAAGGTGCGCGCTTCGTCAGGCACGATCGGCACGATGTGTTTGCCGATCTGCTTGTCGCGCGTCAGTGCCGTAAGCATGCGTACGAAAGCCATGGTCGTCGATGCTTCGCGCTCACCCGTCCCTTCGAGTTGTGTGCGGAACGTCTCGAGTGGCGGCACGGGCAGCGGGGTCGATTTGGCACGACGTCGTGGCAGGAAACCGCCCAGAGACTGGCGACGCTCCATCATGTATTCGTACTCCGCGCTGTCCGGCGCCGGCTTGAAGTAAGGCACGCGATCGCCGATCTGTTCATCGCGGACAGGAATGTTGAAGCGATCGCGGAAGGCCTTGATCTCCTCGAGATCCATCTTCTTCTGCTGATGCGCCGTATTCTGGCCCTCGCCCGCGGTTCCCATGCCGAAGCCCTTGACGGTCTTGGCGAGGATGATTGTCGGGCCACCCTTGTGCTTGGTGGCCGCGTCGTAGGCTGAATAGACCTTGAGCGGATCGTGGCCACCGCGATTCAGGCGCCAGATCTCGTCGTCGGACATGTTCGCGACCATTGCCGCCGTCTCCGGGAACTTCGCGAAGAACGTGTCGCGCACGTACTTGCCGTCCTTGGACTTGATCTTCTGGTACTCGCCGTCGACCGTCTCTTCCATGACCTGGCGCAGTTTGCCGGAATGATCATTGGCGAGCAGCGGATCCCATTTGGAACCCCAGATCACCTTGACGACGTTCCATCCGGCGCCGCCGAATGCCGCCTCGAGTTCCTGGATGATCTTGCCGTTGCCGCGCACCGGGCCGTCGAGACGCTGCAGGTTGCAGTTGACGACGAAGACGAGGTTGTCGAGGCCCTCGCGCACGGGCATCGTGATCGCGCCCATCGACTCCGGTTCATCCATCTCACCGTCACCCAGGAAACACCAGACCTTGCGATCCGACGGCTCGGTCATGCCCCGGTTTTCCATGTAGCGCATGAACCGCGCCTGGTAGATCGCCATCATGGGGCCAAGCCCCATCGATACGGTCGGGAATTGCCAGAAATCCGGCATCAGCCACGGGTGGGGATAGGAAGACAGCCCCCCGCCGCCGACTTCCTGGCGGAAACGGTTCAGGTCTTTCTCGGCAAGGCGACCCTCGAGAAAGGCACGCGAGTAGATGCCGGGCGCGGAGTGTCCCTGCATGAACACCATGTCGCCTTCCTGCTTGTCGGTCGCTCCGCGCCAGAAATGATTGAAGCCAACCTCGTAGAGCGTCGCCGAGGAGGCGTAGCTCGAGATGTGGCCACCGTATTCGGTCGTGATCCTGTTGGCATTGACGACCATGGCCATCGCATTCCAGCGGATGTAGGCCTCGATACGCCGCTCCAGCGAGCGGTCGCCCGGGTATTCCGGCTGGCGAGCTGTGCTGATCGTATTCAGGTAGGCCGTATTCGGGGTGTACGGCAGGTAGGCACCCGAGCGTCGGGCATAGTCGATCATGTGGTTGAGCAGGAAGTGGGCCCGCTCCGGACCGTGTTGCGACAGTACGGAGTCGATCGACTCCAGCCATTCGCCCGTTTCGGTTGGATCAATATCGTCGAAGGGATTGAAACTGCTCATATTTTCTCGGCCCGGCCTTTGCCCAGGTTGGTCTGCGCTGTGCGTGAATTACGTGGTGCGTCCTGCTAGGATGCCCGCAACCTTGCACGGGCCAGATGGATCGCATATGGGGGCGACATATTCGGTGTTTGTGGAACAAGGGTCAAGCCTGACAGGGAGTTAATATATTGATGCAAAAGATCCGGCCAGACATGCATGATCTTCGTATATATCAAAAGCTTGGGAGCGTTGATGCAAAATCGTTGGATAGCGTCGATCAGTTACTATTGATACTACCTGCCAGCCCGGCGAAATCGACCTTCGCCAAGCTGCCGCAGGGTGCGAAAATGCTGGCTGTCTACCGCAAACATGCGGCAGGTTCGACGCCCGCCTTCGCCACCCGACTTGCGAACGCCAGGCAGACACTGGTCGTCGCCGGAACCATCGCGGCGAACGCCGACGCGTTCGAGCAACTGACCCTCGGGCGCAAACTCGTTGCGGCTGCAACCGACCAGAAAGCCGGAAGCCTCGGTATTTGCGCAATGGGTTTCGACGCGGACGCCCAGGCTGAACTCGTCAAGAACGTCCTGGCCGCCGCGCTGGCGGCAGCGTTTCGACTCCCGGCCTTCAAGAGCGAGCCGGTACCGGACAAGATCAGGAATATCCGCCTGCTCGGCCTCGACGAGAAGATCGATACCGCGCGCGTGGAAGCCGAAGCAAGGGGTAACAACCTGGCCCGCTGGTTGACGACGCTGCCCCCGAATGTCCTCGATGCCAGTCATTACGCGGACCTCACCAAAGCCATGGCGAAAGAGCATGGCTGGCAGTACAAGCGTTTCGGGGTAAAGGAGCTCGAGAAACTGGGCTGCGGCGCGTTTCTCGCCGTGGCACAGGGCAATGACAACGACAGTGCCAGCATCGTGCGCCTGCGCTATCGCCCCGGAAGCCGCGATGCGGCCGTTGACCTGAGCCTCGTGGGCAAGGGCATCATTTTCGATACCGGCGGCACCAACCTCAAGCCCTTCGAGTTAATGCTCGACATGCACGGCGACATGCAGGGCAGCGCGGTAGCGCTCGGCACGCTCCTCGCCATCAGCGCAATGCGCCTGCCGCTGGCCGTCGACTGCTGGCTCGCGATCACGGAGAACCGGACCGGACCCAATGCATACAAGTCGCAGGACGTGGTGACGGCCGCAAACGGCAAGACCATCCAGACCGTGCACACCGACGCCGAAGGCAGAATGGCCCTCGCCGATACGCTGGTGCTCGCGAGCCGCGAGAAACCGGGCATGATCATCGACTTCGCAACGCTGACAGGCAGTTGTATTCGCGCCCTGACGTCACGCTACTCGGGCGTGTTTACCAACCGGAGTGAATTGCACCCGGTCCTCAAGCGTATCGGTCGTAACAGTGGCGAACGCGTCTGGCCCTTCCCGATCGGCAAGGAGTTCATGGAAGACCTCAAGAGCAATACGGCGGATTTCCTGCAGTGTTCGCCGAAAGGTGTCGGCGACCACATACTGGCGGCCAGCTTCCTCGCGGAGTTCGTTGAGAACGATGTGCCGTGGGTGCACATCGACCTGGGTGCAGGCGACAATGCCGGGGGCCTCGGCCATATCCCGTCGAAGTTCACAGGTTTCGGCGTACGGTATACGATGAACGCCATCCTCGATGAGAACCTGCTCAAGGCTAAACCCTAAGTGTCGAATGAAATCAGAATGGCGGACCGCTTCCGCGGTTTCCTGCCGGTCGTCGTCGATGTCGAAACCGGCGGGTTCAATGCGAAGACCGATGCGTTGCTGGAGATCGCTGCCGTCCTGCTCGAGGTAGACCCGGGTGGATTCCTGAGGCGCAGCGAAACGATCCGTTATCACGTCAGGCCGTTCGAGGGCGCCAACCTCGAGGCGGCATCGCTCGCCGTCAACGGCATCGATCCTGACCATCCGCTACGCCCGGCGATCGACGAGCGCGACGCACTGCAACGCACGTTTCGTGAGGTCAGGCGTTCAATTCGTGAAAACCGCTGCTCGCGCGCGGTACTGGTCGGCCACAACGCCCATTTCGATCTCGGCTTCCTGAACGAGGCTATCGCACGCTCCTCGATCAAGCGCAATCCGTTTCATCCGTTCAGTTGTTTTGACACAGCCACGCTGTGTGGCGTCGCGTTCGGGCAGACGGTTCTCGCGCGTGCGGCGATTGCAGCCGGGCTCGGCTGGGATGATACGCAGGCCCACTCGGCATCCTACGACGCCGAACAGACCGCCGATCTCTTCTGCGAGATCGTCAATCGATTTCGGGATATCTTCGAGACGTCGCTGCGCAACGCCCCGCCGCAGCCCTAGAAACAGGCACCTGTCTATTCGTCTAGAAGCTTCTTGAGCTCACCCGAGTGGTACATCTCGACGACGATGTCGCAGCCGCCGATCAGCTCACCTTTGACGTACAGTTGCGGGAATGTCGGCCAGTTCGAGTATTCCTTCAGACCCTCACGGATTTCCGGATCCTCGAAAATATTCACAAAGGCATACGGTTTGCCGATCGCATTGAGTGCCGCGACCGTCTGGCCCGAAAAACCGCACTGCGGAAAATCGGGCGTGCCTTTCATGTACAGAAGAACATCGTGCGAGCCGAGCTGCTCTTCAATGCGTTCTTTAACGCTCATTCTTATCTTTCCTCAACATCAATCTGGTTAGTGACCGTCTTCACGCCGGCTGTACTCTTCGCAAGGTCGAGGGCCTGATTGCGCGCAGCATAGCTGTTGACGGTGCCCGAGAGCGTGACCCTGCCATCGTAGGTACGGACACCGATATTAAACGGGCTGACGATCGCGTCTGCGTCGTACTTCGCCCTTATCTTACTCGTTATGGCCGTATCCGACGCCATAACGCCGGGTTGTCGCTCACTGCCACCCGATTCGTAACTGCCGCCCGTCGATCCGCCAAGGACCAGGCCCGTGCAGCCGCCAAGCGCGGTCAAAAGCAGCAGAATCATCGCGTGGCGCATTGAACCCCTCCAAACATTGGCGCGATTGTACAGCCATCCCTATAATACCGACAGCCCAAAACCGGAGAAACGAACAATGAACCCCCTCAAGACTATTGGCGGCACGATCATCGCCGGCGCCGTCCTGGCTGTCATTATCATGCTTGTGACCAGGGGCGACCACATGGTTGCTGGTATGCCTGTACAGTCGATCACGATCTGGCTGCACGTGTTGTCCGGCATCACCTGGATCGGTCTGCTGTACTACTTCAACTTCGTACAGGTCCCCGCCCTCGGCGAGGCAGCCGGCGACGAAGGCGGCCCGGGTGGCGCCGGCATCGCCAAGTATGTTGCTCCCCGCGCACTGGCCTGGTTTCGCTGGGGTGCACTGGCAACGTGGCTGACAGGTGCCGCATTCCTGCTTCACAAGGGGCAGCTGCACAACGCCTTCATGCTCGGCCTCAACACCGACCCGGTCAACCAGTACGCCATGACCATTGGCGTCGGTGCCTGGCTCGGCACCATCATGCTGTTCAACGTCTGGGTATTGATCTGGCCGAACCAGAAGAAGGTACTCGGCATGGTTGAAGCCACGGCGGACCAGGTTGCCAAAGCCAAGAACATCGCGTTCCTGGCGTCGCGCTCGAACACGCTGATGTCCATCCCGATGATCATGAGCATGGTCGGCGCGGGGCATGGCTGGGCCATGTAAAGCGACTTGCTTTCCGACCAGACGAAAGCCTCCATCGGCCCCGGCGTCGCGGCAGCTCTTGCCGAGGATGTCGGGGCCGGTGACCTTACGGCATCCCTCATCGATGCCGATACCGTCGTGGGCGCAACCGTTATCGCGCGCGAGTCACTCGTGCTCTGCGGCGAGGAATGGGTTAACGAGGTGTTCCGCCAGGTCGACGAGAGGGTCATCATCGACTGGTACATCGGCGACGGCGGCAGCGCCGAAGCGGGCGACGTCATCTGCAAACTCGTTGGCCCCGCGCGAGCGCTGCTTACCGGCGAGCGCACGGCGCTGAACTTCCTGCAGACCCTGTCCTCGACCGCGACAACCACCGCCGCCTACGTCGAGGCGGTTGCAGGAACGGGCGCGAAGGTCCTCGACACACGCAAGACCATCCCCGGCCTGCGGCTGGCGCAGAAATATGCCGTGACCTGCGGTGGGGGCGTCAATCACCGGGTGGGGCTGTTCGACGCAATCCTCATCAAGGAAAACCACATCAGGTCCGCCGGCAGCATAAGCGCGGCACTGCAACGCGCGCACGACACAGCCTCCGACGTGCTTATCGAAGTCGAGGTCGAAAACCATGACGAGCTGCTCGAAGCGCTCGATGCAGGCGCGAGCCGCGTGTTACTCGACAATTTCTCGATCGAGGCACTGCGGGAAGCCGTTGCGACAAACCAGACTTACGGCATTGTCGGTGCCGAGCTCGAGGCATCCGGTAACGTAACGCTGGATACGATTCGTGAGATCGCCGAAACCGGCGTGGACTATATTTCGACAGGCGCACTGACGAAGAATATCAGGGCGGCGGACCTGTCAATGCTGTTCAGGATCGACTAGGCAACTGCGCGGGTAACGCGCTTGGGCTCGGACACGCCATAGCCTTGCGCGTAATCGATGCCCATGCCTTTCAGCATCGTGATGATCTCTTCATTCTCGGCAAACTCCGCAATCGTGCGCTTGCCCGTCAGATGACCTATCTCGTTAATTGAGCGCACCATCTCGCGATCGATGGGGTCATGCAGAATTTCTTTCACGAAGCTGCCGTCGATCTTGAGGAAATCCACGGGGAAGTGCTTGAGGTAACCGAAAGACGACAAGCCGGTGCCGAAATCGTCGAGCGCGAACATGCACCCCAGCTCCTTGAGTGCATTGATAAAGCGGTTCGCCTGTGAGTAACTTGCGATGGCGGCCGTTTCGGTTATTTCAAAACAGATCTTGGTCGCATCGATACCGCTCATCTGGAACTGGTCGACGACAAACGGCAGGAACTTCTCGTCGCCCAGGCTCTGGCCGGAAAGGTTTATCGAGCAAAGCGCCAGCCGCTCGCGCTCATCGGCCTCCGACACAAGCCAGCGGAATGCGCTGCGTATCACCCACCGGTCGATACTCGGTGTAATGCCGTAACGCTCGGCCGCCTCGATGAACAACCCCGGGGAGATGATCCCGCCATTTTCGTCGCGCATGCGCAGCAGAATTTCGTAGTGGGCGCCCTCTTCCTCCGCCTGCAATGGCAGGATCGTCTGGCGAAACAGTTCGAAACGGTTTTCCTCGAGCGCGTTGTTGATGCGCGCCGCCCACTGCATTTCGCGGCGGCGCCGCATGAGATCGATATCGTTTTCCTGGAAACTGTGTATACGATTTCGCCCCGCCTCTTTTGCTGCCGAGCACGCACTGTCCGCGGCCGTCAGCAGCGCGGCCATGTCCTCGTTGTCGGCAGTAATCGGGACAACACCGATGCTGACACCCAGTCTGAACGTCCGGTCCTCCCAAACGAACTTGTACTCGCCAATCGCCATGCGCAGCGTCTCGGCCGTGTTCATCGCCTCATCGAGGCTACAGCTCTCAAGCAGCACACCGAATTCGTCGCCACCCAGACGCGCCAGCGTGTCGCGCCAGCGGATCTTGGATTTCAACAGCGTACCGAGCTGGCCCAGTAACGCATCACCGGCACTGTGGCCACAGGAGTCATTCACGATCTTGAACTGGTCGAGATCGAGATAAAGCAATGCGTAGGACGTCTCGCGGGCCTTCGCGCTCTTGAGCGCGCGCTCGACGCGATTCTCGAACTCGGCGCGGTTGACGAGACCCGTGAGGATGTCATGGCTCGCGTGATAGCTGAGACGGCGATTCAGGTCGCGCGACTCGCTGACGTCGTGGAAAACAAGGACACCGCCTGTAACGCTCGCCTTGCCATCACGAATCGGTGAGGCCGTGCTCTCGATGTACAGCTCGTTGCCGTCGCGACGGATCAGCAGCGTCGGCCGTACCGACTTGATAGCACGGTCCCTGCGAATCGAGACGGCCAGTGGATTCTCCAGCGGCTCGCAGGTTTCTTCGTGAAAACCACGGAAGATCTCATCGATCGGTCGACCGCTGGCGTCATCCACTTTCCAGCCAGTCAGTTCTTCGGCAACCGGGTTGATGTACTCAACATTGCATTTCGCGTCGGTCGTGATAACGCCATCGCCGATCGACTGCAAGGTAATCTGTGCGCTCTCTTTCTCGCGAAATAAAGCGTCTTCGTAAAGCTTGCGCTCGGTAATGTCGACTTCGACGCCGAGGAGCCGAATCAGACGACCGTTCTCGTCCACCACGCACTTGGCGCGGCTCTTCATCCAGCGCCAGTCGCCGCTCTGGTGGCGCATCCGATGCACCGATTCGAAAAACGGGGATTTGCCCTCGAGGTGTTCGCGCATCCGTGTCTGCACACGCGCGATGTCGTCCGGGTGCACGAGGTTGTACCAGTCGAGCAAGACGTCTTCGGCATCCGGATCGTACCCGAGCATGGTTTTCCAGCGGCGCGACAGGTTGATGCGCTTGGTCTCGCCATCGAAATCCCAGATGCCGTCGTTTGCCGTCATGGCGATCAGCGAGTTGCGTTCCTGCAATTCGGCGAGGATTTCCCTGTCGCGAACGCGCTCGAGTCCTCCGGCCAGGGAAGAGCCGAACAGTTTCATCAGGAGATGCAGGTTGGCGTCCCAACCGTCGACCGTGTGTTCGTCGGCGATGCCCAGAAAGCCGGCGATTTCGCCGTGCACCGAGAAGCCGATAATCAGCGCGGCACCGATATGCAGTTCGTGCAGGCGTTCGAGGTCGTCCTTGGCGGCTTTCGGTCCGCTCAGCGTGTCCGCAACCTCAACCACGCGCAGGTGGCCAAGTCGTCCGCGCAACCACTTCCAGTCTTCGAGTTTTTCGCCGGCCAGCAGGCCCGGCTGGCATTGTGAGAAACCCGAGCTGGATGACATGACGGTCTCGATCGACCGCCCGTTTTCATCAATGAGCGCTATGAATGCCGCATCGACGCCGGTGGCTTCGGGCAGCTCGTCAACGATGGCCTGGAGTTGTTCTGCGTAACGCCCCGCCTCGAGGTTCTGGAGGGCGACGGCAATCTTCGTCTGCAACGCATCAACGGCGCCGCGCGTGCGCTCGCCGGCGCGCGGTTTGCGGTGCCGGATTCCCGTGGCGGTAGTGGTGTCGGACGGATTCGTCATTACGGGGCCACATTTTGACACGATGCCGCAGGAATACAAGCTAAGTTCCTGTAATTTTTTGAGTTCTCCGGATATACACGACTTAACATAAGCCGCATCGACAGGATCGCGTCAACCATTCCGCCCGTATCCCGTTATAGCCCTGAACCGAGACTTGAAGAGCACAAGGAGATTGCCATGAAACTCGCGTACCAGGGACTGCTGCTGACGGCGGCCCTCATCCTGACAGCCTGCGGCGGCGGTGCCGGATCCACCGCCGCTACAGATCCGACGCCGACCGCCCAGTGCGACCCGAATGACCCGGCAACGTACTCCGAGTGCGGCACCGTACTCGTTGCCCTGACCGATGCAGACGGCGATTTCCTCAACTACACGGTCGATGTCCTGTCGCTCGAACTGGAAACAGCCAACGGCCGCATCGTTGAGACGCTGCCGCGCACGACACGCATCAATTTCACCGACTACGTCGACCTGACCGAACTGGTAACCGCCGCCACCGTGCCACCCGCGATCTATGTAGCCGGCACGATTCGCCTGGACTACACCAATGCGGAAGTTTTCGTGGAAGCCGGAGACGCCTCCAAGGAAGCTGTCGTCAGGGACGTCGATGGCAATGTCCTGACCCAGACGGAACTCAGGATCGAGCTTTCGAATCGAGAGCGCCTGGTCGTCACTCGCGGCCGGCCCGCGCTGTTGCAGCTCGACTTCGACCTCGCGGCATCGCATACCGTCGATATCGTGCCGACCCCGGCCGAAGCCGTATCGGAGCAGTTTATCCTCGCGGAAGTCATGCCCGTTGACGAAAAAGACATACGCGTTCGCGGCCCGCTGGTTAGTGTGAGCCAGGACGAGATGACCTACACCGTTGCGATACGCCCTTTCCACGATCGCCAGGGCGATTTCGGACGCCACACGATCCACGTAACCGGCGAAACGGAATTCGAAGTGAACGAAGAGATGTATGTCGGACTGGACGGTCTGCGTGCACTCGAAGCCGCCGGCCCGGGTACCCCGACCGTCGCTGCAGGCACGCTGAGTGTTGCTGCTCGCGAATTTACTGCCAGCATCGTACTTGCCGGCTCCAGCGTCCCGGGTATCCACCGCGACGCCGTGGTTGGCAACGTGATCAAGCGTGAAGGCAACTTCCTCACGATTCGCGGGGCCACGATCATTCCCGCGGATCGCCGCGCACACTTCCACGATGACGTAGTCGTCGAAGTGGGACCGGACACACGAGTATTTCGCGACGGCCATCGCCTGAGCGATCTCGGCATCGACGCGATATCGATCGGCCAGCGCGTGACCGTTCGTGGCTCGCAGCCGACACCGACGACTGACGCCGCGGCACCGCAGATCTTGTTCGATGCGACTCAGGGCGTGGTTCGGATGCACCTGACTCACCTCAGCGGTATCGTCAACACAGTCATGCCGGGCCAGACCGACATTACGTTGCATGGCATCGACCGCCGCCGCGTGGAGGTCTTCGACTTCACGGGCACGGGCGCATCGCCCGACCTCGATGCCGATCCTGACAACTACGAGGTCGCAACCGGCAACATGACACTCGCGAACTTCGCCGCCGGCAAAGCGATCGTCGCGAAGGGCTTCCCGAACGCGTTCGGCGCCGCGCCGCCGGACTTCGCTGGCCGCACGGTCATCGATTACACGGACGTGCGCAGTGTACTGGGCATTGGCTGGGGTGCTGCAGGTACGGCTGCGCCGTTTTCGAGCATTGGCCCCGACGGCCTGACGCTCGATAACGACAATGAAGACATCGACGTGCGCCACTACATCAAGCAAGGCCCGGTCCTTATCGACCTGACCGCGCTGAATTCCGACACCGTTATCGTGCCGCACGAGTCCAACCGGAAGGCGTTCTACATCAAGTCGGCCGACAGCATGCGCATGTACTCGGATTTCGCCGACTTTGTCGTCGATCTCAACGCGAGCCTCGACGGCGCGACCGTGGCCCGCTCGATGCATGCGCGCGGCCACTACGAAACCGACAGCAATGTCTTTACGGCCTACAAGATAGGCGTTTACCTGATTGAGCCAGTGAATTGAGATAAGCCCTCAACTCCCCCGCGAGACTTATCATTTGGCTCCGCCCCGCCGCCGCAAGGTGGCGGGGCTTTTTTTCGTGGCGCCGTACCCGGCGAGCAATTCTCCCCTGGATTTACCAGCGCAGCGGGGCGACGACTCCCTCGAGCGGCCAGTTCCTGAGCCTCGCCAGCGCCGCGAGGTTGTCGACACGATCGCCCGGGTCGGGATGGGTCGAGGTATACGTCGCCACCGCGAGCCCTGAACGATCCGCGCTATCCCAGCGCTCGAACAGCCGCCATGCCTCGTTCACATGCCCGTACTGGGTGTAGACGAGCTCCAGGCCGAATTCGTCGGCCCGCGATTCCTGCTTGCGACTGAAACCACGCAGGGTGATGTCGGCGACGCGGATACCGAGGCCTGACTCATCGCTCCCGACGGTCGCCGCAAAAAACATCGACAACACGATGCCCCTGCCAAGCGCCCGCAAGTGATCGCGATTCCTGAAATGCCCCAACTCGTGCCCGAGAACGAAGGCCAGCTCGTTCTCGGATTCAACCTCGTCGAGCAAGCCTTCGGTGACGACAATCAAGCCGCCGGGCAATGCCATCGCGTTGGCGACGCGGGAGTCATCGATCTCCACCCGGAAGGCGTAAGGTGTATCACCCCAGTGGAACGCCAGGCGATCGACCAGCAGCTGGGTCTGATTGAGACGCTCGTCGTCCGGCGAAACCGTCACGAGATCGTCCGGCAACCAGTTCTCGAACAAGGCGACCTCTTTCTCGACGGGAACAAAGAACAGCGCGATCTCGATAAGGAATATCAGCACAAGCGCAATGGCCACGAAGATGATCGTCAAGCCGACGATAAGCGTGCCCGCCTCGACGAGTGGATGCGTGTCGGAAACGTTGATTCCCTCACGCGGTTGGCGCGGCACGAATCTCACGATGGGCGTGCAAACCTCGAGGCGAACCTGACCGCCGTACCGTAGGCAAGCATTTCTACGCCAGCCGTCCGCTTGCCCTCACCGGACGAATTCGCAAGACGCGAGGTTTCGAGTCGTACATTGAAGATTGCATCGTAGCCGTCTCTTCGCGCACTTTCGATCATGCGCAGCATGGCTTCCCGGCGCGCACGGTCAAGCAGCGGTTCGTACGTCTTGATGCGTCCGCCGACAATCGCGCGCAAGCCAGCAATCACGCGCTTGAAGTAATCGAGAGACACCACGACGCTGCCGCTCACGAGCCTGCCCGAACCTGCATTCCAGTCCTGCGGCATGGTATCGAACGACACTACGGGGAATTCAACGTTCTCGTGCTCGCGCGTGCGAATGCTGCGAAAATGCCTGCGCTCTATCCATGTACCGGTAAAGTAGGCCAGCAAAAGCAGGATCAACGGCAAGCCGAAGTTCAGGAGCATATCCAGTAGGTCAAAGAACCCGGTGTCCACGTCACTCGACCCGTACGGCCGTGCCGTAGGCAAACAGCTCCGCGGCACCCTGGGCAATTGAACTGGTCGCAAAACGCACATTGACCACGGCATTGGCGCCCATCGACTGGGCCTGCTGGATCATGCGCTCGGTTGCCTCATTGCGTGAGTCCTGTAGCAACTCCGTATAACCGACCAACTCGCCGCCAACGATGTTCTTCAGCCCGGCCATGATGTCGCGCCCGATATGCTTGGCACGCACCGTGTTGCCGGTCACGACACCGTAAAACTGGACAATTGTGCGCCCTGGGATGTTCTCCGTGTTACTGATTTCCATGAATGTCCCTCGTTAGTAATCCTGGCCGCTATGGTAGCACCGGTCGTGCAACCGTTGCCCTGGTGACGAGCATCTGTACTACTCATTCAGCGCCGGACAATCAGATGAACCGTACAATGAAGGCCCCTTTATTCGGCACCGCCGCGGCCATAGCAATAACGTCCGCGATGGACGCTACCGGGTA
>JAOUNK010000338.1 GCA_029881015.1 Gammaproteobacteria bacterium
ATGCGAGGTGCTGCTCGAACACCGTGTCAGCGAACCGAGCGAGCTATACCGGACGTCCGGCAACGTGCTCCTCGACCGTATCTTCGGCGCGAACCTGCGCGAGTACGCCGCGGGCACGGACTTCGATCTTGCGATGGACGAGGTGGCCCGCGAGGTGCGTGCCGCCGGCGGCACGCCGTACATCGTGCCCGGTGGCGCGTCCAACGCGGTCGGCGCACTCGGCTACGTCGGTTGCGGCGAAGAGCTGTTGCAACAGTGCGATATGCAGGATGTTCGTTTCGATCACGTCGTTACTGCCACGGGCAGCGCCGGCACGCATGCGGGACTCGCGGTCGGCCTGCGGGGCAGCGGCAGCGATCTGCCGATCCTCGGTATCGGGGTCAATGCGCCGCGGGACGACCAGGAAGAGAAAGTCTTCAAGCTCGCCGTGGAGACGGCGGCCTTTATCGACAGGCCCGGGTGCGTGACGCGCGCGGATATCGTCGCCGACTGCAACTACATCGGCGCGGGCTACGGGCAACCCACGGAGTCGATGAACGAAGCCGTTTTGATGCTGGCGAGAACCGAGGGCCTGCTGTTCGACCCGGTTTACAGTGGCAAGGCGCTCGCCGGAATGATCGACTACATCCGGCAAGGCCGGTTCGAACAGGGCCAGAAAATTGTCTTCCTGCATACGGGCGGGGCGGCCGGGCTGTTCGCCTACGCGGACATCCTCGATCTCAGCTAGAAAAAAGGCCGCCTTGCGGCGGCCCTTCTGAGTCTGGCGGGAGACAAGGGGGGGTATCCCCGCCACAATCACCAATCGAAGTTGACGGTGAACGTACCCGTCAGCGTGCGCGGCGGGCCGTAAAAACCGATGACCGCGCCAACCTTCAGGGCGACCCGGTGTGGTTGTTCCCGGGATCGGCCGACGCGGTCATGCACCGGGACCTTACCGACGCCGCAGCGCAGTTCTACGAGGAGCTAACCGGGCAGGCGGCGACCGTGGTCGACGACGTACCGGCCGCGCACGGCTTCCCGACACTCGAAACGGGCGTGCCCTGCGGCGAAATGGCAACGTCGTTCCTGAATGCCTGTGCTGCCGGTGGCAGGCTTCTTGCTCAACAGGCGATGAACAAGTACGTATTGCTGCTGCGCGGCATCAATGTCGGCGGGCACGACAAGCTGCCGAAAGGGTGCGGCCGCAACCTCAACACGGTGCGCAAGCTCTTGGAAATGCTTGCTTAAAACGTTCAGCGGTCACGCGCAAATATCGGCCGGGCACTCATTATAGGTAAAGTCGTCCCACATGTTGCAGCAGGCAAGTTTGCCGTTCGCAGAGCGAATTGCCGGCGAAGTATCGCCATAGCCAATGCCAGATCTCATGCTAGGATTCGCCGCGTTGCGGAAGGGCATCCGCTTGAGCCTGGAGATAAGTGCATCGATGACGGATCGTATTGATGTTGCGCGCGTCAGGGGATTCTCCCCGTTCGACGCGCTGAAGACACAGAACCTTACGGACCTTGTAGCGCAGGTCGAATTACATCAAGCGAGACCTGGCCAGGCGCTGTTCAATAAAGGCGACTCGGACAAGCGTTCCATCTATCTCCTTTCCGGGACCGTCGAGCTAACCGGCGACGATACCCCGCGCACGATCACGGGCGGGACGAACGAGGCGTATAACCCTATCGCCCCCGGCTCGCCGCGCCAACAGACCGCCGTTGCTCTCGACAACGTGCAGTATTTCAGTGTCAACAGCGAGTTGCTCGATCTGACGATTACGCTGGACCAGACCGGGGTCTACGAGGTCGGCGATTTCAGTTCCGACGTGGGGCATGGTGAGGCAGACTGGATGACCTCCCTCATGCACACCAAGATCTTCGAGCTGGTACCGCCGCAGTGCATCCAGATGATATTCATGCGCCTGCAGCGCGTTGACTTCAAGGCCGGCGACGTGGTGATCCAGCAAGGCAGCAAGGGTGACTTCTTCTACGTCATCAGGAGCGGGCGTTGCCTGGTAACGCGCGAGACGCCGGCAGGCAAGCAGAACATCGATCTTGCCGTGCTGGGCGTCGGCGGCACGTTCGGCGAAGAGGCGTTGCTTTCGGAGGCCGCGCGCAACGCTACGGTCACCATGCAAACCGACGGCATCCTGATGCGGCTTGGAAGAGACGACTTCCAGACCCTGCTAAAAGAACCGACGCTCATCTTCCTGCAGCACGAGGAGGCAGCGGCCGCCGCGGCCGGCGGCGCGCAATGGCTTGACGTTCGTGTCCCGAGCGAAACCAGGGCCGGCGGCCTGGAAGGCGCCGTCAACATTCCTTTGTACCTGCTTCGGCACAAGCTGGAAGCGCTGGATAAAGACACACCCTATATCGTCATCTGCGATACCGGCCGGCGCAGCGCGGCGGCAGCCTTTATCTTGAGTCAGCACGGCTTTCAAACAGCGGTGTTGGCCGGGGGACTGAACAACAGCGCGACCGGCACGGCGTAGCTCCTGCACCAGGGGGCGCCACGCCGCAATCGATCGAAGCCGATGCGGCATGGCGATTCCACGCTAGTTGCGGTATTTCGAGAATACGTATTTGTCTTTCTCAACCGCCTGGTGACAGGCAAAGCAGGAAGCTCCGCCGTCTTTGACAACGCGCTCTGTCTTGCTGTCCCCGGCGAAGGCTTCGAAACCCCAGCCGCCGGTGTCTGCGAAGCGCTCCTCGTCGTACTCCATGACGCCGATAAACTTTCGATTGCCCTCCTGAATGGCGGCATCGCCGCTGTCCTGATGCAAAAGATCGAAGACGAGTGTGGCGCCGGCAACGTACTGCCCGGACTTGAGTCCGGCCAGCGCGTCTGCGTTCGCGTAGACATGGTGAATACCCTCAAAGGGATCTGCGAGACCGTGTTCCGGATGGATCACCATGGACTTGACGTGGGTCCAGTGCCGGTAGCCGTCCGGGTACGCGACCAGGTTGTCCGTCGCAGCGCCGACCAGCAGTGGTAGTGCCAGCATTGCGGCGGTTGCAATGATAGGTTTGAATGTCATGTTTGTTTCTCTCTTGTGGTATCGAGTCGATACTATAAGATTGGCCTGTTGAACTTGTCAAGCTCGTATCGACTCAATACTATATCTGCATGAGTGACATTTCAGAATTGCTGCAGAGACTTGGCGTTATGGCCCTGGCCGAGAACCGTCAGCTCGCTGGAACGGCGGCGCTGCAACCCGTGCACATCGACGTGCTGCGCTACCTGGCCCGGTGCAATCGTTACAGCAACACGCCGGCGGCTGTCGGGCAGTTTCTCAACACGACCAAGGGTACCGTTTCGCAAAGCGTCAAGGTTCTGGAGCGCGAAAAGTTCGTCAGCAAGCTGGCGGACGCGCAGGACGGTCGCGTGGTACGACTGCGGCTTCTCAGGAAGGGGGTGCGGCTGCTCGAACAACTGGACAACGAGTCCACGATCCAGGCAGCGGTCGAACGCCTTGGAGACTCGGAGCGAGCCGCGCTCGGGGACAGCCTCAAGTCGCTACTCCGGCATGCGCAGCAACTCAACGACTCACGTTCCTTTGGAGTTTGCAAGACCTGCCGGTTCTTCCGACAGCTTGGCGGTGACCAGTTTCAATGCGGCATCACCGAGGAGCCGTTGTCCGCTGAAGATGCATGCAAGATCTGCGTTGAGCACGCAGCTTCCGTGTCCGGAACCAGCG
>JAOUNK010000339.1 GCA_029881015.1 Gammaproteobacteria bacterium
CCCGCGCATTGCTCCGGGCGCGGCGTGTAGGTACACACCGTTTCGTCACCCTGCCAGTGGCTCTTGATCCGCATGCCCGCAGGATTGTCTGCCCCACACCCGTAACAATGGTTGTGGGGCAGCTGGTCCTGGATGGCCGTCATGCAGCGTCGCCCGGGGCGCTGCGCTTGCACATCGTGCCGAGCCATGCCCCGACGGCAATCGCGATGACAGCCAGGACGATGAACCAGTTGGGGTGCGGAATCATGATGACATTCATGGCCGTTGCGACCAACATCAGGCAGCCGATGAAGATCGCGAAGACCCTGGGCAACATCGTGCCGATCGCACATGCGGCGCACGTGCCGCCGACTGTGCCGATAAACCACGCGGCAATGACGAACAGAAGTGCGCCGGCCGGCAGCCCGTCGATGTATTCGCGCATCGCGTCCGCGTCGGCGAAATTAAGGCCCTCGGGTGGCGGGTAAACGGCGTGCCCCGCCGTTTCAACCAACCAGACGAGCAGGCCTGCAACCACTACGCCGACGACGCCGGCCAGGATATTCCTTCCCATGAGTGCCTCCTTCTTCTATTTTTTGACGAGTCCCACGATGAACAGCAGGATCGCCGCACCCACGGTTGCCATGACGATCGTGCCGACAAGCCCGCCGGCGCTGACACCCAGCAGACCGAAAACGAACTGGCCGATGATTGCGCCGATGATGCCAACCACGATGTTACCGGCCAGGCCGAAACCTCCGCCCTTGATGAGCTTGCCCGCGAGCCAGCCGGCGATTGCCCCGATCACGAGCAGTACCAGAATGCTTTCAATGGTCATATGCGTTCTCCCTGGTTGTTCTTCTGAGTTGACATCAGCGTGAGCTGTTGCGTTCGGCCAGTGCGGCCTTGATCCGCGCGGCGAGCGCGGTTGCTTCGGATGCCACGCGATCGGTGTCGATCGTGAGCATCTTCCGTTCCTTCATGAGCACCTTGCCGTCAACAACGACGGACGCAACGTCCTGTTCGTCGCTGACAAAGACGAGGTGCGAGACCACGTCGAAGGTCGGGATATGGTGCACGTCCTCGAAGGCCACCTGGATCAGGTCCGCACGCTTGCCGACCTCCAGGGAGCCGGTCGTGTCCCCCAGCCCGATCGCCGTGGCGCCGCCACGCGTGGCCATGCCCAGCACCGTCATCGCCGGCAGCACTTCCGGGTCCATGCGATCGACCTTCTGCAGGAACGAGGCGAGCCGCATCTCTTCCCACATATCGAGGTCGTTGTTGCTCGCCGCGCCGTCCGTGCCGAGACCGACGCGCACACCGGCCTCGAGCATTTTTGCAATCGGCGCAATACCGGATGCGATCTTCATGTTCGACGTCGGGTTGTGAATAACACCGACCTGGCGCTCGGCCAGGATCGGGATCTCACTGTCCGTCGGCCAGACGACGTGCGCGGCGATGGTCGGGCCTTCGAAGAAGCCGATGGACTCGAAAAACTCGATGCTGGTCGTGCCGTAGGTGTCCTTTGCGTACTGCACCTCGAACGGCGACTCGGACACGTGAATGCTGATCGGCACCCCGTACTGCGTCGCGGCAGCGCGGGTTGCCGCGAGTTGTTCCGCGTTCAGCGTGTAGTTCGCGTGCGGCCCGAAAATGGGCGTGATGCGCGAGTTCTTCCCCAGCCAGCGCTCGATGAAACCGTTGCCCTTGGCGATGGAGTCGCCGGCGTTCTCGGCGTCCGGGCTGCGCTGGTCGATGACCGTCGCGGATATCAGCGCGCGCATGCCGCAGCGCTCGACAACCTCGGCTATGGTGTCCGGGTAGTAATACATGTCGACGAACGTCGTGGTGCCCCCGCGAATCATCTCCCAGCACGCGAGCTCGGTACCGATGCGCACGAATTCCGGGTCGACGAACTCAACCTCGGCGGGAAAGATGTAGTTCTGCAGCCAGTCCATGAGGGCAAGATCGTCCGCAACGCCGCGCAGCAATGTCATCGCGGCATGGGAATGGCCGTTGACGAGTCCGGGCATGACAACCCGTTTGTCACCGTCGAGCGTTTCGGCCGCCGAATACGCCGCCTCGATATCCGCGGCGCTGCCGATCGCCACGAGCACACCGTCGTCGATCGCGACCGCGCCGTTCTCGATGATCGTTCCCGCCGCGTCCATGGTGACGATGTGCGTGCCTTTGACGATCAGGTCGATCTGGTCGTCAGTACTCTCCGCCGTCTTCTCCCGGGCCTCGTCACCGGACCCGCATGCAAACAGCGCAAAACAGAGGAAAAGACATAAAAAACAGTGTCTTAATGTCGACATGGGTACTCCTTGTGGGCGCCTATTGTAGCACCGGGACCGGACATTGCTTGTCTGCCAGTATGGCGTGATCTAAGGTGCAGCTCATGGAAGAGACTGTCGACATCCTCGATGCCGTTCCCGCATTCGACGCACCCGAAAAGGGGCGACTGACGGACGCAATGGTCGCGGCGTATCACGAAGCCGGGGTACTTGTACTGCGCGACTTCGTGCCGGTGGAGGCCTGCCGCAAACTGCAGCAGCGAGCGCACGAACTGGTAGCGGAGTTCGACCCGGCGGACGTGCGCAGCGTGTTCTCGACCACGAAGCAGACGCAGCTCGACGACAGCTACTTCATCGACTCGGGCGACAAGATTCGTTTCTTCCTCGAAGACGGCGCGTTCGACGAGCAGGGACAGCTGCGCCAGTCGAAAGAGCATTGCCTGAACAAGATGGGACATGCCATGCACGACCTCGACCCGGTGTTCGATGCGTTCTCGCGAACGCCGGACCTTGCCGAGGCGGCGCGGCGCATCGGCTTTGCCGACCCGGCCATCCTGCAGTCGATGTATATTTTCAAACCGCCGCATATCGGCGGCGAGGTGGTCTGCCACCAGGACTCGACCTACATTTATACGGAGCCGGAATCGTGCATCGGCTTCTGGTTCGCGCTGGAAGATGCAACGCTGGAGAACGGCTGCATGCATTTCATTCCCGGTGGCCACAGGTTTCCGCTCCGGAAACGCAACTACCGCAATGCCGAGGGCAAACTGGTTACCGAAACGCTGGATGACACACCGTGGCCCGAAGAGCGCAAGGTGGCGGCGGAAGCCGCCGCGGGAACACTGGTCATATTCGACGGCCGCATGCCACACCTGAGTGCGGCAAACCGCTCGTCGAAGTCTCGTCACGCCTACACGCTGCACGTGATAGACCGGCAGTGCCGCTACCCTGAGAACAACTGGCTGCAACGCAGCGACACATTGCCGCTGCGCGGATTCGGTTAAGGAAAGACATGCTGTTCACGGACGTAATACGCAAGAAGCGCGATGGTGGCGAACTAAACGACGAGGAGATCCAGTTTTTCGTCGACGGACTGGCCGATGAGAGCCTGCCGGCCGAACAGGTTTCGGCGCTGGCCATGGCCGTGTTCCTGAATTCGATGAGTTTCGACGAGGCCGCGAAGCTGACGCTCGCAATGTCCGCGTCGGGCACGGTTCTCGAGTGGGACCCAGAGGACTACGACGCACCGATCGTCGACAAGCATTCCACGGGCGGTGTCGGTGACAAGGTCAGTTTCCTGCTGGCGCCGATACTGGCCGCCTGCGGCTGCTACGTGCCGATGATCTCCGGCAGGGGGCTCGGTCACACCGGCGGCACGACCGACAAGGCCGAATC
>JAOUNK010000340.1 GCA_029881015.1 Gammaproteobacteria bacterium
CGTGCCAGCTCTTCGCTGTACTCGACCTGTGCTTTCCAGGCGTTGCTGTAGGCGGCCGCTGCGTCGTCAAAGTATTGTTTGATGGATTCGGGGGTTACTTCAGTCATGGCTAACGCTCCTGTTTTTTGCGTTGCAAAAGAATTAGGGCTAATATATCACCCAAATCCGACATGTCAAGTAATTTTTTGCAATCGCAAACTTTTAATAACACCTATAATCAATCAGTTAGTGATCGCAGTGGATTTTTTTTATGCAACGCATATAATTCAGGAACGCGCGAATGAGGCTGCTCAAGAAATATCCCAATCGACGAATCTACGATACCAAGACCAGCCAATTCGTGGCCCTGGCGGAGATTCGGCAGATGATTGTGGACCGGGAATCGATCCGCGTTGTGCACTCAAAAACGGGCGAGGACCTGACCCGCAGCGTGCTCATGCAAATAATCACAGAGATGGAGACGGAGGGGCACGAGTCACTCCTGACCAACCGCATACTTGAGGAGCTGATCCGGTTCTACGGAGACAAGATCGTGGCCCTGATTGGGCCTTATCTCGAGCAGCAGATCCTGCAGTCGATTGCCGCGCAAGACCTGTTGAGGGAAAACCTGACGAAGGCGTTCACACAGCCCTACCCGGCGCCGGATCAGGCCATTAAGCAGATGGTTGAGCAATACCAGCAATTTGCAGCCGGCCTGGCGCCGAAAGCAGAACCTGCGGCCCCGGAAGCAGATGACGAGACTACGGACGAGTACAAATGACAATGCAAACAATTCTTTCCAGGCAAAAGACAGCAGCCACTCGCGACGGCATGCCAGATGCGGCCAAGCGTATTGAGCGCCTCGACAGGTCAATCGAGCTGCTGTGTACTCACAGCGACGCATTGTGTGATGCGATACGTGCCGACTTTGGGCACCGTTCTACAGACGAGTCGAAATTTGCAGATGTGAGTGGCTCGATTGGTGCGCTCAAGTTCGCGAAAAAGCACCTTGGTGCCTGGATGAAGCCGGTAAAACGATCGACACAATTTCCGCTCGGTCTGTTTGGCGCGAAAGCCGCGGTTCATTACCAGCCTAAAGGTGTAGTGGGCATCATCAGTCCCTGGAATTTCCCCATCAGCCTTACGTTTGGCCCGCTCGCCGGAGTGCTGGCAGCAGGCAATCGGGCCATGATCAAACCGTCAGAATTCACAGCGCAGACGTCGGGGCTTCTGGCCAGGCTCATCGCCGATTACTACGAAGAAGACGAAGTAGCCGTCGTCACCGGCGGGGCCGAGGTCGGTGCCGAATTCTCCGGGCTCCCGTTCGATCACCTGGTATTCACCGGCGCGACTTCAATAGCACGCCAAGTCATGCGGTCGGCTGCGGATAACCTGGTACCGACGACCCTGGAGCTCGGTGGCAAGTCTCCGGTCATTATTGGTAAATCGGCCGATATCAGGAAAGCCGCGATTCGAATACTGACGGGAAAAACCCTGAATGCCGGGCAAATCTGCCTGGCGCCGGACTATGTACTCCTGCCACAAGGCAAGACCCCGGAGTTCGTCGATGCGGCCAAGGAAGCCGTCGCGACAATGTTTCCGGCGGGGCTGTTGAACAACGATGACTACACATCGGTCGTAAACAAGAAGCACTATGACCGCCTCGAGTCCTATGTTGAGGATGCGCTTAGCAAGGGTGCCGACATTGTTGAATTGAACCCGGGTGGCGAAAACTTTTCCGGGCAGCCTAATCACAAGATGGCGCCCCGTATTGTCGTACAGCCAACGGATGACATGGCCGTTATGCAGGACGAAATTTTCGGGCCAATCTTGCCCGTCAAGGAGTATGCGGGCATAGAAGAGACGGTTGGCTATATTGCTGATCGTCCTCGGCCACTGGCGCTCTACTATTTTGGTACCGACAAGGCTGAACGCGACTACATACTCAATAACACGACGTCGGGCGGCGTTACCCTCAATGACGTATTTTTCCATGCGGCGCAGGAAGACTTGCCTTTTGGCGGCATCGGGCCGTCAGGGATGGGGTCCTACCACGGCAGAGATGGCTTTGAGGAGTTCAGTCACAAGAAGGCCGTCTATTCACAAGCAACTGCAGATGTCCTGGCTGTTCTGCGTCCGCCGTATGGCGAAAAATTCAGCAAACTCATCGACGGTCGTCTGAAACAATGACTATGTCACACGAGTGACAGTCACTCACATTGCGTTGGCGCATAGTAAGAAGCTGCGAAACCTATAGCTCTTAACGTGTCCCGGAGGACGCCAACGTGACAAATCTGGATGAGTTCCGTCAAGAGACTCGTGCCTGGCTCGACGAACATTGCCCGGCTTCGATGCGCCGCCCTGTCAAGTCCGATAAAGACCAGTGTTGGGGCGGACGTAACTGGCAGTTCGAAAGCGACGACCAACGCTTGTGGCTCGAGGCAATGGCTGAGCGTGGCTGGACTGTCCCAACCTGGCCCATCGAATATGGCGGTGGCGGACTCAGCCGAGAGAAAGCGAAAATCCTGCAACAGGAAATGGCACGCATCACCGCCCGCCGCCCACTCGAGAGCTTCGGCATCGATATGCTCGGCCCGGCACTCCTGAAGTTTGCTAACGAAGAACAAAAACAGCGCTTTATTCCGGAGATTATTCGTGGCGAGATTCGCTGGTGCCAGGGATACAGTGAGCCCAATGCGGGCTCCGACCTCGCGAGCCTGCAAACTCGTGCTGAAGATAGGGGCGATCACTACCTGGTCAACGGTTCGAAGGTCTGGACATCCTATGCCGATAAGTCGGATTGGATCTTCTGCCTTGTGCGCACGGATTCCAGCGGGCGCAAGCACGATGGCATTAGCTTCCTGCTCTTTGACATGGCCTCGCCCGGTGTCTCTACGAACCCAATCAAACTGATCAGCGGCAATTCACCTTTTTGCGAAACTGTTTTCGAAAACGTCAAAGTCCCGAAAGAAAACCTGATTGGCGAGCTCAACAAAGGATGGAGCATCGCCAAGTACCTGCTGACACACGAGCGCGAAATGATCGGCGGGTTCGGTCTGCTCAGAGCGGGCTCCGAAACGCTCGGACACACAGCTGCACCGTCTGTAGGGGCCGAAGGCGGTCGCCTTGCGGACAGCGGATTACGGGCGGATATCGTAAGTTTCGAACTTGATGAAATGGCGTTCGCCGCGACGGTAGAACGTGTAGTTGATGAGGCTAAAGCCGGTCAGGGAACAGGTGCGGCTTCATCGCTCTTGAAGCTTTACGGAACTGAGCTGAATAAGTCCCGCACCGAACTCTTGATGTCAATTGGTGGCAGCAAAGCATTGGCATGGGGCGATGAAAACGAAATGTCGACGGCACGCAACTGGCTACGCAGCAAGGGTAACTCGATCGAGGGTGGTACTTCGGAGATCCAGTTGAACATTATCGCCAAACGAATTCTCGGCCTGCCGGCCTGAGCGGCGGCTGAAACAGGAGCAAAGCATGGCCCTCGTACTTAATGAAGAGCAGCAGATGCTGCAGGACTCGGCGAAGACGTTTATCCAGGAAAGTTCACCGCCTGGTGTGTTTCGCGAACTGCGTGACAGCGGGCAGGAATGGTCGCCGGAACTTTGGGCAGGCATAGTTGAAATGGGTTGGACTGGAATCACGATACCCGGAGATTTCGGCGGACTCGATTT
>JAOUNK010000341.1 GCA_029881015.1 Gammaproteobacteria bacterium
TACATCGGCGTCGGCAACGGTTCGCCCTGGAACCGCAAGATTCGCAGTCCCGAGGGCGGCGACAACCTGTTCCTTTCCTCTATCGTCGCACTTCGTCCAGACACCGGCGAATACGTATGGCATTACCAGACGACGCCGGGCGAAACCTGGGACTTCACGGCAACGCAGCACATGGTGCTTGCTGATCTGGACATCGGCGGTGAACCCCGCAAGGTCCTGATGCAGGCACCGAAAAACGGGTTCTTCTACGTGCTTGACCGCAGAAACGGCGAGCTGCTCAGCGCCGACAAGTATGTCAACGTCAACTGGGCGACCGGTATCGGTGAAGACGGGCGGCCGATCGAGGCGCCAAACGCCCGTTATACCGACGGACCGTTCTTGATCATGCCGTCGGTTCTCGGCGGCCATAACTGGCATCCTATGGCCTACAACCCGAGTCGCAAACTCGTCTACATGCCGACGCAGGACATTCCGTTCGTTCATGCCGACGCCGGTAGCTTCGAGTATGTTCCGGGACAACCGGGCACCGGTACCGATTTCGAGTATGCGGCGACTCCCGAGGACCCGGCAGTCGCGCAAGAAATCGCCAAGATGATCAGCGGTCAGCTCGTCGCCTGGGATCCCGCGACCCAGGAGGAAGTCTGGCGATACAAGCATGCAGGCCCATGGAACGGAGGCGTGCTCGCAACCGCCGGCGATCTGGTGTTCCAGGGCAGCCTGATCGGCGAGTTCGCCGCCTACGACGCCGGAAGCGGGGAAAGGCTCTGGCAGTTCAGCGCACAAACCGGCATCGCGGCAGCGCCAATCAGCTACAGCGTGAATGACGACCAGCACGTCGCGGTCGCAGCCGGTTGGGGCACGTTTTTCGCACTCGCCGGCGGCGAGATGACTGCGTCGCTCGACATGAAAAACATCAGCCGGATTCTCGCCTTTCGCCTTGGCGGCACGGGAACCCTGCCGGCGATCGCCACGCCGCCGCGGCCACCGGTTCCCGAGCCACACGCTCAGCCCGGTGATGCGAAAACGGTAGCAGCCGGCAAGTCTCTATATTACGAGCGTTGCTGGCATTGCCACGGTGACGGCGCCGCGAGCGGCGGCGTTACGCCGGATCTGCGTTACTCGACGCCCGAGACACATGCAATCTGGGACGCCATCGTCATCGGCGGCGCCAAACAGGTAAACGGCATGCCCGGCTTCGGCACCGTTATTTCGCTGGAAGACAGCTCGGCCATCCGCAGTTATGTGCTGCAACGCGCATGGGTCGCCTTCGAACGCCAACAGGCCGATGAACGATAATTCAGCGTCGACTCTAGAATCTTAGGCTGCCCTGCAAGGCCAACGTACGGCCGCGGCCGTAGAACGCGTAGTTCGACTTTGCGCCGAACGTGCTGCCGGCCAGCGGCGTATCTCCGCCGAACTGCAGAACCTTTTCGTCACCGAGGTTCCGGCCAAGCACAGCGAGCTCCCATCTCCCATCTGCCGGACCGACGGCGAGGCGAAGGTTGTACATCGTATAGGCATCCTGCACCAGTGCCGGATCGAAGGTCGCGGACGCGTCGTACTCGCTTGTGTAAAACACGTCGAACAACCCCCTGAACTCAAGATCGGATGTCATCGGATAGACGAAGTCGAATGCGAGGTTGCCCTGGAAGTCAGACACCATCTGATTCGAATTACCCGTATAGTCGCAGAGCTCCGGTGTACCGTCGCCATTCAAGTCGACATTCGGTGTCTGGCCGAAATAGCACTGGCCGTTGCGGAAGTCGGTGAACTCGAAGTCGGTGAATGCCAGTCCGCCGGATACCGTCAGGTACTGATTCGCTGCCCAGCGTCCATCGACTTCCACGCCGGATACCTCCGCCGTTGCTGCGTTGCCGACGTTGAAACCGAGTACGCCATCGAAGATCGAGATCTGCAGGTCCTCGAAGTCGGTGAAGTAGATCGCCGAATTCAATTCGACGGCACCATCGGCCAGCGTGAACTTTCCGCCAAGTTCTATGTTGGTATTCTCTTCATCTTCGAATTCGAAGGACGTTACCGTGTCCGCGTAGAAGTTGCGATTGTTAGCCCGGAAATCGAAGCTCCCCGACTTGAAGCCGCGCGCCCAGCTCAAATACAGCAGCGAATCATCACTGGCGTCCCAAATGAGTTTCACGTCAGGCGAAAACTTCGTCTTGTCGCGCGTGCCGGAAACCGGCAGGTCGCCGAGCTGGCTGACAAGAAACGCCGAGGTCGGATCGCCGAGATCGGCGAGCGCAACGAGATTCATTGAGGTGATTCCGAAAGCGCCAGCATAAACGACGGGCGCACCGACCTGCGGTGCCGGTAATGCCGAGCCATCGATAGAAAGGATGCTCAGCGTGCGATCGCCGTCGCGTTCGTCCTTGGTTACGCGTCCGCCGAGTTGCACGGTGAAACTGTCGCTCAACCTCCAATTCACCTGTGCAAACGCCGACAACACGTCGTTGTCGACATTGGCAATGCGTGCAGCCTGCGTGCCGGCAATCAGAGAACCGGCGCCCGGATTGGCAGCGTTCACCGCAGGAACGAGGATTGAATTGGCCGGTACGACGATCTGATCCTGGTACTCATGGTCGCTTGTCTGGAAGTATGCGCCAAGGATGTAGTCGAGCTTTTCGCCGACGGGCGAGGACAAGCGGAACTCCTGGCTGAGCTGAGAATATTCTTCCTGTAGAGCGGCCCCGAACACCACGGCTCCGGTGAAATCGCAGTCGCAGAACTCGTCGTATTCAAAATCCGACGCAGCGCTGATGGACTTCAGGTCGAAGTCACCGAGCGTCCAGTCCAGAGTCAGCATGAACGTAGATGACTCATTGGAGCTGAAATCGCCATTCGATGATCGAATGTCATTTCGGACGACGTCGTTCACGCTGGAATCCTGACCAAACACGTTGCTTAGTATCTGGTTGTACCGCAGCCCGGCGAATGGGCCGCCAGCCGCAGGTTGTTCGTTGATGATTTCAATGTGTCGGCCATCGACGTCGAATTCGCCGACCTCGGCTTTCAGGGTTGCGAGCAGATTGGCTGACACGTCAAATTCCAGAACACCGCGTACCGTCCAGTCCTTCCGCTGCGGCTCGTCCCTGTCCAGCGTCGCATTCTGCATATAGCCGTCGAGATTGCGGGAGCGAGCGGCAATGCGTCCACGAACCGCATCCGAGAATGGGCCGGACAGCACACCCTCGACGATCATCTCGTTATCCTCAAATTCGTTTGAGAGAAAGATCCGGCCGGAAAGCTCGTCGGTCGGTCGCGCCGTCGTGATATTCAGCGCGCCCGCAACGGAGTTCTTGCCGAACAAAATTGACTGAGGACCGCGCAGCACCTCGATGCGCTCCAGGTCGAGAAAGGGTGAGCGGCTCTGTTGCGCACGGCCGTAGTGCACGCCGTCGATGTAGGTGCCCACTGATTGCTCGAAGCCTTGATTGATGCCAGAACCGATCCCGCGGATGAAGATGTTGGTCGATATGCCGGTTTCGGTCATGGTGAAGTTCGGGACGAGAAACTGGATATCCTCCATTTTCTGGATGCCCGTATTGACGATTGTGTCGCCGGTCACGGCAGACACCGAGACCGGAACGTCCTGCAATCCCGCTTCGCGATAGGTTGCGGTGACGGTGATCTCCTCGAG
>JAOUNK010000342.1 GCA_029881015.1 Gammaproteobacteria bacterium
GACGCGGTGAAAGGCCGAGCCTTCGTCGCCAGCCGTCTTGCGGAACCTGAGCCGGGTGAGGATTTCACGGTGGCGGTCGATATGGCTGCGACCCGGGCCCGCAAACGTGTCCTTGGCCGGCATCCACCGCGTGCCGTCAGTGCTGGCCACTTCGACCTCGCCGCCGAGCGCCATCAGGCCGATGGTGCCGTCGCCGGCGGGCAGGGCGTGCGCCACATTGCCGGCGAGCGTTCCCGTGTTGCGCACCTGCGGGCCGCCGATCACGCCGCAGCTCTCGGCCAGGCAGCGGCCGAAACGCACAATGCGCGGATCGCTCACGATACGGGTGTGGGTAACGCCGCAACCGATGACAACGAAGTCGCCGTCTTCCGAGACGCTGTCGAGTCCGTCGATCCGGGTGGCGTCCACGATGGCGTCAATCGGCCGCCGCAGGCCACGCCGGGTTTCGACCAGCAGGTCGGTACCACCACCGATCACACGTGCGCGCCCGGCATAGCGCTGCAGGATGGCCAGCGCGTCAGCGACCGTATGAGGCGTGTAGTACTTGTTCCATGCTATGGTCAAAAAAATAACCTTTTCAATTTGTTACTAACTAATCCTCGACCAGATTCGAGAAGATCTCTCGGCGCACCTAGCGCGGATTCGGTCTTCGTCGAGATGGGGCAGTCGGCCTTCGTCGACGACAACCTCGCCGCGCGAGATCGTCGTGCGCACCCGCGTAAAGCTGAGCCCGAATAGCAGGTGTCCGTAAAAGGTCTCGGCCGAGAGCGGCGTGAACGGGACATAGTCCGGAATAATGATGTCCGCCAGCTGGCCGGTCGCCAGCATGCCGCGCGGCTCGCGGAAGAGCCGGTTGCAGATCTCCCGGTTGTTCCTGAGCAGGATTTCGCAGGCCTCGCCGAAAGCAACCGTCGGGTCGCGATGGTAGGTGCGCTGGTGCAGGTACATTGCCCGTGCCTGCGAGATCATATGGGATGACATGCCGTCGGTGCCGACCCCGACCAGGACACCGTGCTTGAGCATGTCGAGGATCGGCGCGACACCGAGGCCGTTGTTCATGTTTGACTCGGGGTTGTTGACGAGCATCGAGTTCGTCGAGCGCAGCAGGTCCAGTTCGCGAGACGCGAAATGCACGCCGTGCACGAATATCGTCTTCGAGCCTGCGATACCGAAGTCGAGAAAGCGATCCATGATGCCGCGGCCGTAATGCGCCATCGTCGTCTGCACGTCGATCTCGTCTTCGGCGGCGTGTACATGGAAGCCGGCGCCGAGTGCATGACCCGCTTCGGCGCAGCGATCGAGCGTCCGGGTTCCAAGGGTGAACAGGGCATGCAGGCCGAACAGGGCCGCCATCTGGTCGTCCTCGGCATCCTGGCACTTGCGGATGTAGCGTTCGTTTTCCTCGATGCCTTCACCGGGACGATTACGGTCCGACACCTCGTAGCACAGGCAGCCACTCAGTCCGACCTCGCGGAACGCGCGCTCTAGCTGGTCGAGACTGCCATCGACGCAGGACGGCGACGCATGATGATCGATGATCGTCGTACAGCCGGCCCGGGCCGCCTGCATGATGGCGAGCAGGGCCGAGTAGTAAACGTCTTCCGCGTCAAGCGCCTTGTCGAGCTTCCACCAGAGATTCCTGAGCGTTTCCTCGAAATTCGTTGCCGGCGGGCCGGGCGGAGTGAAGCCGCGCGCGAAGGTGGAGTAGAGGTGGTGGTGGGCGTTGATAAGGCCCGGCATGACGAGGCTGCCGCGTGCGTCGATCGTCCGGTCCGCCTTGTACTTGTCTGCGGAAAAATGCCCGACGTCGATGATGTGGTTGCCCTCAATGAGAATGCTGCCGTTCTCGATGAAGCGATTGTTCGCGTCGAGAGTGACGAGATGACCATTGGTGATTAGCAGGGATTTCATGTCATGCCTCGTGTACCGGCAGGAAGGACATCGACCGCTGCACGCCTTGCAGCAGTGTCTGCATGGCGGCTTGCCGCGGGTTCGACGCATCCAGCGGGTCGTTGAGTTCCATGTGTCGTGTTACGCCGTCATAGCGTGCATCGATAGCCCAGTCGTCGCCATCGTGGAAAATCATATAGGCGTTGTCCTGCTGGGCTTCGAAGTCGTCCTTGTTGAGGTACAGGCGGGGCTTGTCGCGATAAGGGGCGCCTGCCGTCGGGCAGAAGGTCGTGCAGTTGCCGCACTCGTTGCAGAGGTCGGCCAGTACGGCGACCTGGAAGCGCTGGTCGCGCTGCTCCGTCTGGTAGGTGAACAGGGCGAGATTCGGGCAGACACCGACGCAGATACTGCAGAAGGTGTGGCAATCGAGGCAGCGTGCCGCTTCCGCGCGCGCCTGCTCCCGGGCATAGGTGAGCATGACCTCGCGGAAATTCTGCCGCTGTGCAACGGGCAACTCCGGCGCCCGCACGCGCCGGATGCGGTGACTTCGCCGTCGCAGCATCCCCGCCATCTCGACACCCGAAACGGTGGAAACGGTGCCAGTCACCTCTTTGGGTGCCGACTGGGAACCGGTGCCAGTCACCTCTTTGGGTGCCGACTGATTGAGGATGCCGGCGGCGATGGCTTTGCCCGCGGCGGCGGCTTTCACGATGGTGGCGGGGCCGTCATTGGCGACATCGCCACCCGCGTAGACGCCGGGCAGGGAGGTCTCGAAAGTGACCGGGTCGGCCTCGATATAGCCGCGCTCATTGATCGCAAGCGGCTCGCCGTCCAGGAAGTCCAGCACGGCGTGCTGGCTGATCGCGAGAATCAGCGTATCGATGGGTACGTCAAAACCCGAATCCGGTATGACCTCGGTCGTGCGGCGGCCGGACGCGTCGCGCTCATCCGTCAGCCGCATGCGCTTGCAGTGGAGCGCCTGCAGCCTGCCGTTCCCGGTGACGAGGCGCTCGGGAAGCGCGAGTTCGAGGACGTCGATGCCTTCCTCGAGCAATTGGGTAATCTCTTCGCGGTCGGCCGGCATCTGGTCGATCGTGCGCCGGTAGATCAGTGTGACTTTGCGATCGCCGAGGCGCCACGCGACTCGCGCGCAGTCCATGGCCGTATCGCCGGCCCCGACGATGCCGACCCGTTTACCGACATCGAGAGCCTGCTGCTCTTTCGACAGGCGCAGGAACTGCAGTGCATCGAGGACGCCGTCGGCGTCGGCGCCATCCAGCGCCAGGGTGCGGCCGAGCTGGGCGCCGGCCATGACAAGAATGTTCTCGAAACCGTCCTCGCGAAGTTCTGCAAGCGTGAGGTCGCGGCCGACGCGCACGTTGAAATGGACAGGTACACCCAGCGCCTCGAGCGTTGCATAGTCCTCTGCGAACACCGCTCTTGGCAGCCGGTATTCCGGCACGACGCCGCCGACCATGCCGCCGGCATAGGCCTGTTCCTCGAAGATCTCGACCTTGCAGCCGCCACGCGCCAGCTCGATCGCCGCCGCCAGGCCGCCTGGCCCCGCGCCGATGATCGCCACCTTCGGGCCAGGTCCGTCCCCGGCAGGCGGAAGCGCGACTTCCCGTTCGCGGTCGACGATAAATCTCTTGATATCACGGATCGCAAGCGGTTCGTCGAGATGTGTGCGCACGCAGGCCTGTTCGCAGAGGTGATCGCAAATGCGCCCGAGCGTGCAGGGCAGCGGATT
>JAOUNK010000343.1 GCA_029881015.1 Gammaproteobacteria bacterium
GGACTTACGCTGGCCGCGGTATTTGCCGCCGCCATGTCGACGCTCTCGAGTTCCCTGAACTCATCGGCGGCCGCATTTATCAACGACATTTACCTGCCGCTTGCGGCTCGCGAACCGGACGAGGCCGCGAAGCTTAAGAAGAGCCGCACAGCGACCGTCGTTTTCGGCCTTGTGCAAACGGGCATCGCGCTCGGCTTCGGACAACTCGGTTCGAACGAAAGCATCGTTGCCAACGTGCTCAAGATCAGCGGATTTGCGGCCGGCCCTGTGCTCGGCCTGTATTTCCTCGGCGTGTTTGCGCCACGAGTACGCCAGCGCGCGGCCCTCGCGGGATTCCTTGCCGGCGTTGTTGTACTGTCGACGATTGCGTACACAACCCCGGTGCACTGGGCCTGGTACGCACTGATCGGTTCGCTTACGACGCTCGCGGCCGGTACGCTCGTGAGCCTGGTGGAGAGACGCAACGATGAGCGGTGACCTGGTTACGCAGTTGGTGAATATTGTCGGTGAGCGCCACGTGTTGTGCGGTGCGGCCATTGGCGACATCGAATTCCCGTGGGAGACGCATTCCGGATGCAACGCCAAAGCAGTGGTTCGTCCCGCGTCGACGGAGGAGGTTGCCGCGGTGATGCGCTGCTGCAATGCCGCGCGGCAGACCGTCGTGCCGTTTGGCGGCATGACCAATCTCGTGCAGGGCTGTGCGACCTCGCCGGACGATGTCGTGTTGTCGCTCGAGCGGCTCAATGCCATTGAAGGCCTCGATCGGCTCGCCGGCACGCTAACGGCGCAGTCGGGCGTGACGCTGCAGGCAGCGCAGGAGGCCGCGGCCGACGCGGGGCTGTTCTTCCCGGTGGATATCGGTGCGCGCGCGAATTGCCAGCTCGGCGGCCTGGCCGCGAGCAACGCGGGTGGCAACAAGGTCATCCGCTACGGCATGACCCGCGACACGGTGCTCGGCCTCGAGGCCGTGTTGCCGGACGGCACCGTCATTTCATCCATGAATCGCTACATCAAGAACAATTCGGGTTTCGACCTCAAGCACCTGTTTATCGGCAGCGAAGGCGTGCTCGGTATCATCACGCGCATCATCTTTCGCCTGCGCACGACACCGCGCAGTCACAACGTGGCGCTGCTTGCCTGCGACAAATTCGACGACGTTGTCGCGATGCTGGCGATCGCGAATCGAGCGTTGCCGAACATCCTGAGCGCGTTCGAGGTCATGTGGAACAATTTTTACGAGCTCGCCGTACAACCGCGCGGCCGCCTCGCCGCACCGCTGGCACCGGGCGCGGCGCAGTACGTGCTGATCGAAACCATGGGTGTCGACCAGGCGCAGGACGAAGCGGCCTTCGAGGCACTGCTCGAAGACCTGATGGCACAGGATCTCGTCGTGGACGGCATGCTCGCCAAGTCCGACCGCGAGCGCGAGCTCATCTGGGAGATTCGTGACGAAGTGGAGCCCGTCATCGGTGCAGCGCACAATTTCGACGTCAGTTTGCGCAGCGCCGATATCGGCCGGTACGTGGAGAGCGTTGACGCCGCGATTCACGCGCAGTTCCCGGAGGCCAACGTCATCGGCTTCGGCCATCTCGGCGACAACAACGTGCACGTGTCGGTGAAGGACATTGCCTGGGACGAAGCGGCGATTCGCGCGGTCGAGCATGCCGTGTACGGTTGCCTGGAGCCGTACTCGGGAGCGGTGTCGGCGGAGCATGGCATTGGCCTCGAAAAGCGTGACTACCTTCCGATCACGCGCAGTAGCGCCGAGATCGAACTCATGAAGTCGCTCAAGCGCATGCTCGACCCCAACAACATCCTGAATCCCGGCAAGGTTATCGACGCTGCCTGAACGATGAGCAGACTCTTACTCACCGGATGCGACCTGTTTGACGGCGACGAGCTGCGTGAAAACACTGCCGTCCTGGTGGACAACGGCATCATCGCAGCCGTCATGGATGCGCAGGCGACGGCACCCGGTGACGCGAAGGTAATCAAGCTCGATGGCCTCTTGCTCGCGCCGGGCTTTATCGACCTGCAGGTGAACGGCGGCGGAGGCATCCTGTTCAATGACGCACCGACCGTGGCTACCTTGCGCACGATGGTTGCCGCGCACCGCCGCTTCGGCACGACTGCCTGTTTGCCGACACTCATCAGCGACAGCGCGGCTGTCATGGGCGCGGCCATAGACGCCGTGCGCGACGCGATGGCGCAAGGCGTGCCCGGGATAGCCGGAATTCATATCGAAGGGCCGCACCTGAATCCCCTGCGCCGCGGTGTGCACGACACCGCACACCTGCGCGAACTCGATGCCGACGCTTATCCATTGCTGTGTTCGCTCGCGGAGGGCAGGACACTGGTGACGCTGGCACCCGAGTGCGTCGACCACGCGATCATCCGGCAGCTGCGCGAGGCAGGAATCGTGGTTTGTGCCGGCCACAGCGCGGCGACCTACGAGGAAACGCGGCTTGCCATCGATGCGGGGCTGAGAGGCTTCACGCATCTGTTCAATGCCATGCCGCCCATGGAGAGCCGTGCGCCGGGAATTGTCGGTGCGGCCCTCCAGGACCCGGACACCTTTGTCGGCATCATCGCGGATGGCCATCATGTGCACCCGGCGATGCTGGGCATCGCCATTCACGCCAAGGCGTGGGGCAAGACCGTGCTCGTGACCGATGCGATGCCAACGGTCGGATCGGACCGGCAGCAGTTCTTACTGTACGGCGAGACCATCGCCGTGAAGGAGGGGCGCTGCGTCACCGCCGAAGGGATTCTCGCGGGCAGCAATATCGGCATGATCGATGCCGTGAAGTACATCGCCGACCAGGGCATCGTCGATGTCTTCGAGGCATTGCGCATGGCATCGGTTTATCCGGCCGCCGCGCTCGGGCTTGACGACAGCCTCGGCTACGTGAAGGCAGGCTATCGTGCCAACCTCGTCGCGCTCGATGAAAACCTGGAGGTGGCCTGCAACCTCATCGACGGACAGATGGAGGCGTACCGCTAGCATGGACGTCATTATCCTCGAGAACAGCGAGACCGTGGCCGACGAAGGCGCGGCGCTGGTGCGGAAACTCCTTGCGAGAAAGCCGCATGCCGTACTCGGCCTCGCGACGGGTCGTACGCCGCTTGCCCTGTATGCGCGGCTCGTTGCCGATTGCGCCAATGGACAGATCAGCTTTCGCGATGCCTGCACCTTCAATCTCGATGAATACATCGGTCTTGCGCCGGGCAACCCGCACAGCTATCGCGCCTACATGCGGCGCGAGCTGTTCGATCACATTGATATAGATCCCGCGAACACGTTCCTGCCGGAGTGTCCGCCGGGCACCGATCCCCGCGTCGTAGGTGATGCGTATGAGGCACTGATCCGCGCGCGCGGCGGTATCGACCTGCAGCTTTTGGGCATCGGCAAGAACGGCCATATCGGTTTCAACGAACCGGCATCGAGCCTGGCGTCGCGCACACGCATCAAGACGCTTACGCGCGCGACGGTCGAGGCGAATCGAACCCTGTTCGACGATCCGGCGACGCAGCCGCAGCTTGCGATCACCATGGGCATCGGGTCGATCATGGATGCGCGTCACGTCCTGTTGCTCGCAACCGGTGCCGACAAGGCCGAGCCGGTGCACCAG
>JAOUNK010000344.1 GCA_029881015.1 Gammaproteobacteria bacterium
CGGGTGATCGTTTACATGCCGATGATTCCGGAAGCGATTGTCGCGGTCCTGGCCTGCGCCCGACTCGGCGCCGTCCACTCCGTCGTATTTGGCGGGTTTGCCGCCGCCGAGCTCGCAACGCGTATCGACGATGCCAGGCCGAAAGCCATTGTGTCCGCATCCTGCGGTATCGAGCCCTCGCGACTGGTCGAGTACAAGCCGCTTCTTGATGAGGCGGTCGAATTGTCGACGCACAAGCCCTCGCACTGCATCGTCCTGCAAAGGCCGCAGGTCGAGGCCCGCATGATCGCCGGGCGTGATCTCGACTGGCAGGCAGCCATGGCAACGGCGGAACCGCACGGCTGCGTGACGGTCGATGCCAACGATCCGCTGTACCTGCTATACACCTCGGGGACAACCGGGCAGCCCAAGGGGATCGTCCGGGATAACGGCGGACATGCCGTTGCGCTGCACTGGTCGATGAAAAATATCTATGGCGTGGACCCGGGCGAGGTGTACTGGGCCGCCTCCGATATCGGCTGGGTTGTGGGCCACTCCTACATCATTTATGGACCTTTGCTGCACGGCAACACGACCGTGCTCTACGAGGGCAAGCCGGTCGGCACACCCGACGCGGGGGCATTCTGGCGCGTCGCCTCCGAGCACAAGGTCGCGGCGATGTTTACCGCGCCCACGGCTTTTCGGGCAATCCGGCAACAGGATCCCGACGGCGAACTCATCGGGAATTACGATCTCTCGTCAATGCGAACCCTGTTCCTCGCCGGCGAGCGCTGCGACCCGGAAACCCTGCACTGGGCGGAAGACAAGCTGGGCATCCCCGTTATCGATCACTGGTGGCAAACAGAAACCGGCTGGGCAATCGCCGCCAACTGCGCCGGCATCGAGCGTTTGCCGGTTAAGGCCGGGTCGGTCGGACCGGCAGCGCCGGGCTGGGACGTACGTGCACTCCACAGTAACGGCGAAGAGCTTGCACCCGGCGAGCCGGGCGCCATCGCCTGCAAGCTGCCACTCCCCCCTGGATCCCTCGCAGGACTCTGGCAGGCCGAGGAACGCTTCCGCTCCTCGTATCTCACGACTTTTCCCGGTTATTACGAGACGGGCGATGCGGGATTTATCGACGAAGACGGCTACATCAACGTCATGTCGAGGACGGACGATGTTATCAATGTAGCCGGCCACCGCCTGTCCACGGGGTCGATCGAGGAAGTGCTGGCCAGGCATGCCAATGTCGCCGAATGCGCGGTCATCGGCGCTGCGGACAAACTCAAGGGTCAGCTGCCAGTCGGCTTCCTTGTCCTCAAGGCCGGCGTCGAGCGTGATAGCGACGCCGTCGTTAGCGAGGCCATATCCCTTGTGCGAGAGCAGGTCGGCCCGGTTGCAGCATTCAAGAACGCCGTGATCGTGGATCGACTCCCGAAGACGCGCTCAGGGAAGATTCTCCGTGGGACGATGCGCAAGATCGCGGATAGTGAGGCGTACAAGGTCCCGGCCACGATCGAAGATCCGGTCGTGCTGGAAGAAATCAGGGATGCACTGGGCTCGATCGGTTTCGCCAGGTAACAGGCCCTTGCCGCACCCATCGCAGGCTCAGAATTCGATCAGGATCTTGCCGCGCGCACGTCCCGATTCTGAATAGACTATCGCCGCAGGCACCTCGTCCAGCGAGAAGCGCCGATCGATCACCGGCCTGACATCACCGTCTTGCACCCGTTTCGCCACGTCGACGAGGTCGTTCCTGTCGAGTCGGGCAAGCAGCAGGATCAGCTCCTGGTCGACGAATGGCCCGGTCAGCATGGCCGCGATGGGTCGTTTGAGCGGTGCGATCCAGTTACCCGATGGTCCACCGACCATTACGTACCGGCCGTCGGCTTTCAATACGCCGCGGTTTTTCGAGATCGAATGATTGCCGACCATATCGACGATGAGGTCGTAGGCCTCTCCGCTCTGCGTGTAATCCTCTTTTTTGTAGTCAAAGACCCGGTCCGCGCCGATCGATCGCACGAGTTCGACATTGCGGGTACTGCAAACACCGTGCACCTCCGCCCCCATCGATTTCGCGATCTGCACGGCGAAGGTCCCTACACCGCCGGATGCGCCGTTGATCAAAACCTTTTGCCCGGGCTGCAGGACGCCTTTGTCGCGCAATGCCTGCAATGCGGTCAGCGCGGCGATCGGCAGCGATGCGGCCTGCTCAAACGAGACGCCCGGCGGGATATGGACGATGCTCCGGTCCTCGACGACGAGCACATACTCAGCGAATGCCCCGGTGCGCCCACCGAATACTTCGTCACCGGGCTTGAAGAGCGTCACCTTGTCGCCGACCGCCTCGACGGTACCGGCGAAATCCACGCCCAGGCGATGATCGCTCGGTGCACCGATGCCCAATGCGAGCCGCATGAAATACGGCGAACCTCGCATATAGTGCCAGTCCAGCGGGTTGACGGACGCGGCCTGGACCTTCACCAGCACTTCGCTCCCGACGGGTACCGGTTTTTCCACGTCCTCCAGCGCAAGCACTTCGGGCGAACCGTAGCAGCGGTAGACTATTGCGCGCATCTCCACTCCCGCCGACGGGCCCTCGGGAGCCGGTTTGCACGGCGCCGTGTAGCCGATTGTCACTGCCAGGCCCGCGATCGCGAGGACCAACAGGCCGAGCACGCCGTTGAGGACCTTGTAGCGTAGTTTCATCGTCTCCTGACTATAGCAGACGGACGGCTAGGCCGTGTACGCCCTCTTGATGTAGCGCATCGTGAAGACACCGAGCGCGATCCAGATCACGCTCCAGCTCACCATAAGCGCCATCTCCCCGGTGACCCAGTCCAGCGAGCCACCCGGCGCCAGCGACCCGGTCGCGCGCTGGTAGGGCAGCACGTAGTAGACAGTGAGAAGAACCGGCAGCAACACCCCGTTGACCGCGATCAATACCAGGGGAGCGATCAGCGTTGTACGCGTGCGCCGCGGACCGACTTCCTCCTCCGGCCGCACGTGCAACCCGGCCAGGTAATTCCGCTCCTCTGATGTCACCGCGGTCCTGAGAGAAATGGCGATCGTAACCAGCAGGCTCGCGAGACCGCCGATAATCACGGGATTGAGGTAGGACGGGAGCTGAATGACGTCGATGAACGTGAGGAACTTCGGGACGATGTTGCAAAAGAGTCCGGTCAGCATTCCCCAGAACGCCGCCTTCTCGGTAATGCGTTTGCTCCAGATCGCCATGAGACCGACGGGACCCCAGGAGGACGCAAACACGGTAGCGATGAACGTCGTCAGCCAGAAGATCTGCGGCGGAAAGAGCAGCGCAGCCGCCAGTGCCACGGCACCGGTAAGCAGCATCATCAGGCGACTGAAGCGCAGCGATTTCGTCTCGTCGTCCGTATCGTGAATACCGATGTCATTGCTGACGCTGAATCCGACCAGTGACAGGAACGTGGAGGCCGATGACAGGACAGCCGCCATTATTCCGGCAAGCATGAGGGCACCGAGAATCGTTGGGAGCATATGCAACGACGCCCAGATCGTCGCTCGCTCCGGCGGCGAGATCTCGGCGTTGCCGAGATTGATGATGCCACCCATGCCGTACACCAGGACCTGCAGCAAGGCCACGAACAAAGCGGCGATCACGCCACCG
>JAOUNK010000345.1 GCA_029881015.1 Gammaproteobacteria bacterium
TTGCTGAACACGAGGCACAGGTCGAGGTCGAGGTCGCCCGCCGCAACCCGGTCAATGAAGGCCTGGAGATTGCTGCCCGAGCCGGAGATCAGGATCGCGGTTCGGCAGGCCATCAGACGTACTGGACTTCCCGTTTGCCCGGGATCACCGTGCCTAGCTGCCAGGCCCGCTCGCCGCTGCCATTGAGCAGGTCGATTGCGAGGGGCGCCTGGGCCGGATTGACGACGGCAACCATGCCGACGCCGCAATTGAAGGTACGGCGCATCTCGGCCGTCTCGATATTGCCGTGCCGCTGCAGGAAGTCGAAGACGGGTCCCTGGTCCCAGGAGGTCGTGTCGATGGCCACGTTGAGGTCGCCGTGCAGTACGCGCGGGATGTTCTCGGTAAGACCGCCGCCGGTGATGTGCGCGAGCCCGTGCACGTCAACCTGCAGCAGCAGTGCCAGCACCGACTTGACGTAGATGCGTGTTGGCGCCAGCAGGCGTTCGGCCGCCGGGACGCCATCGATGTGCGCATCGCCGGCTCGATCCAGAACCTTGCGGATCAGCGAGTAGCCGTTAGAGTGGGGGCCGCTCGACGCGATACCGATCACCACATCGCCCACGGCGATCGTGCTGCCATCGAGCATCTCGCTGCGCTCTACCGCGCCGACCGTGAAGCCGGCGAGATCGTACTCGCCAGGCGCGTACATGTCGGGCATTTCGGCCGTTTCTCCGCCGATCAGGGCGGCGCCGGCCTGCAGGCAGCCCTCGGCAATACCCGCGATCACGTCACTGGCGACCTCGTTGTCGAGCTTGCCGCAGGCGAAGTAGTCGAGGAAGAACAGCGGCTCCGCCCCTTGTACGAGAACGTCGTTGACGCACATCGCGACGAGATCGATGCCGATGGTATCGTGGACCCCGAGATGCTGGGCCAGCATCAGCTTGGTGCCGACGCCGTCAGTGCCGGAGACGAGGACGGGTTCGTTGTAACGGCCGGGCGGCAGGGCGAATAAACCGCCAAAACCACCGATACCCGCAAGCACCTCGGGCCGGCGAGTTTTCGCCACGAGCGGTTTGATGCGCTGAACGAGTTCGTTGCCTGCATCGATGTCGACGCCGGCGTCTTTGTACGTAAGTGGTTTATTGCTCATTGTGGAGTGGCATACTCTGGGAGGGCGATATAATAGTGCTTGGGGCCAATCGGGGAAACCACCCTTGTGAAATCTTGTAGTTCGAATCCGGCCGGCTGGTGCCGGCACGTTGTCTTTTCGGTGCTGGTATTGCTGAGCATACCTGTGTCGGCTGTCGAGGTACCGTCCTTATACACGGCGGAGGTACCTTATAACCGCGACGCTCGCGATCCCAGGGCGGCTGCCTATGAAACGGCCCTCAAGGAGATCCTGATGCGCGTTTCCGGCTCGGATCTCGCGCGCAATGATGCAGCGGTCAAGGAGCTGTTCCCGCGTCCGGAGTCATTCGTGATGCAATTCAGGCCCGGGGCGAATGACACTCTCTGGGTGTCTCTCGATGGCCAGGCGATCGAGCAGGTGCTGCGCAACGCCGGCGAGACCGTCTGGGGCTCCGACAGGCCTCTTACACTGGTCTGGCTTGCCGTCGATTGGGGGCAGGGCGAGCGCGAAATCGTCTCGGCCGACGATCCGGACCGGACCGAGGGCGAATCCCGTTCGATCGATCGCAATCGGCTCTTGCGTACGCGGGTGCTGGACATTGCGGCGCGGCGCGGCCTGCCGCTGGTGTTTCCGTTGCTCGACACGACGGATCTGCAGATGGTGACCTTCGCGGATGTCTGGGGCGGCTTTGACGAGATGATTCTCAACGCCTCGGAGCGCTATGACGCAAACTCGATCCTGATCGGGCGCATTCGACCGTCATCCGGGCAGTCCGGGCGCTGGACCTACTATTTCAGCGGTACCGAGTCGTCGCTGAACGGTACGCCGGAGGCGGTTGTCGGCCAGGTAGCCGACCTGCTCGCCAGTGAATTCGCGATAGGCGGCGACGTCCCGCTGGAGACCGTGGCGCTGGCTGTCTCGGGCATCGTCTCGATCGACGCGTACGGCGATGTTCACGACGTACTCGATGACATCGCGCTGATCGAGCGCTTCACCGTCACCGAGGTTGCCGGCGACCGGGTGAGTTACAACGTGGAAGTCCGCGGCGGCGCCGACCGCCTGAGCCGCGCGTTGCGCTTTAGCGGACTTGTCGAGACCGTGCCGGACGACCCGATGCAGACCGCGGCTGCGCTTGAGTTTTTCTACGAAGACTGAGTACGACCGCGATGACCCTCAGCTGGCTACCCAATGCGATCTCGCTGCTGCGCATCGCGCTCGTCGCGCCCATCCTGCTCCTCATCCTGCAAGGCGACTTTGGCTGGGCGCTCGCGCTGTTCGTGATCGCCGGCTTCTCTGACGGACTGGACGGCTATCTTGCGGTGCGCTTCGGCTGGACTACGCGTCTCGGCGGCCTGCTGGACCCGGCCGCGGACAAGCTGCTGATCACGGGCATGTTCATCACGCTGGCCGTCACACAACACATACCGGTCTGGTTGGCCGCCATCGTGATTCTGCGCGATCTCGTCATCGTCGGTGGCGCAATGGCCTACAACTTCCTCGTGAAACCGGTTCCGGGGGAACCGACGCGAATCAGCAAGCTGAATACCGCGCTGCAGATGCTGTTCGTACTGTTCGTGCTGAGCCGGGCGGGCTTTGACTGGCCCGACAAGATTACAATAACCGTATTGGGCGCCTCCATTCTCGTCACGGTAGTGATCAGTGGTGTCGATTACGTTTGGTCCTGGTCGCAACGCGCCCGGGCAGGGGAATGACATGCAAGCAGGTCTAAGGCTTAACTGGTTAATCGCCATCGTCCTGACGGGTTGGGTGTTCTACCTTCTAGCGCCGGTGCTCACGCCGTTCATCGCGTCGGCGCTGCTGGCCTACATGGGGGACCCGCTGGCCGACCGGCTGCAGAAGCTGAAGATGCCGCGCACGCTGGCCGTGGCAGCCGTATTCCTCATCACCTTCGTCATCCTGGCCCTGCTTATCCTGCTGATCGGTCCCCTGATCAGCGCGCAGGTCGGTGCGCTTTTCGATGCGCTTCCCGATATCGCGAAAAAAGTGGAACAAGTCTGGCTGCCGACCATCCTCGGCTGGGCGAATATCGAATCCGGCGCCGACGTGGGTGTCGGGCCGTTCCTCGCCAAGTACGGCGAGATGTTCGGGAGCTGGAGCGGCAAGGTACTGCTTTCGGTGACCAAATCGGGCGGCGCACTGGCGGCCGCCGTGCTGAGCCTGTTCCTGATTCCCATCATTACCTTCTACCTGCTGCGCGACTGGGACTCGATCATGGTGCACCTGGGAGCGCTCGTGCCCGAAAGCCAGCGGGAAACGGTTTTCCAGCTCGCCCGTGAATCCGACGAGGTTCTCGGTGCGTTCCTGCGCGGCCAGCTGCTCGTCATGCTGGCGCTTGCCACCATTTACTCGGTCGGCCTCGGTATCGTTGGCCTCAAGTTTGCGATCGCGATTGGTGTGGTCTCGGGGCTGGTGAGCTTCGTGCCCTATCTCGGCTTCGTTTTCGGTATTGGTATAGCGGGTCTGACGGTTGCCCTAGAACCCGATCCGCTGTGG
>JAOUNK010000047.1 GCA_029881015.1 Gammaproteobacteria bacterium
GATTCGCCAGCTCGCGCACGAGATCAAGAATCCGCTGGGTGGCATCCGTGGCGCGGCGCAATTGCTCGAGCGCCAGTTGGCGGATCCTGAGCAACGCGAATACACCGACGTCATCATTAGCGAGACTGATCGTCTTGCCGGCCTGGTCGATACGCTGCTCGGTCCCGGCGGCCCACCAAACAAAAAGCCCGTTAACATCCATGAGCTGCTCGAATACGTCGTCCGCATCGTCGAAGCGGAGGACACGCGAAAACTCACCATTCATCGTGACTACGATCCGGGCCTGCCGCTTATCGACCTGGACCGCGACCAGATGGTGCAGGCGTTTCTAAACCTCGTGGGCAATGCCGCCGCGGCACTCGACGGCCAGGGCACGATCACCTTGCGCAGCCGCGCCGTCACGAACTTCACGATCGGCAATATTCGCCACCGCGTCATCGCCAGCATCGAAATCGAAGATGACGGGCCCGGCATACCGGCCGAACTGCAGGACACGGTGTTCTATCCGCTGGTGACCAGCAAGCCCGAGGGAACCGGTCTCGGTTTGCCGGCCGCCCAGGAGCTCATCAGCCGCCACGGTGGCCTAATAGAATTCGAGAGCCGACCGGGCCGCACGCTGTTCGCCGTGCGCATCCCGCTGGAACAGGTGAAGACCGATGGCTAGCCGCCGTCTCAATGTCTGGATCGTCGACGACGACCAGTCCGTCCGCTGGGTACTCGAAAAGGCGCTAAAGCAAGCCGACATGGAAACGCGCGCTTTCGAGCGCGCCGAACACCTCCTCGAAGCGATCGCCGAAGAGGCACCGGACGTCCTGATTACGGACGTGCGCATGCCGGGCATGAGCGGCCTCGCGCTGCTCGAGCGCCTGCAGAGCAGCCGCCCGGGCCTGCCCATTATCGTCATCACGGCGCATTCCGATCTCGAGAATGCCGTGGCCGCCTACAAGGGCGGCGCGTTCGAATACCTCCCGAAGCCGTTCGACATCGACGAGGCCGTTGACCTCGTGCACAAGGCCGCGCGCATGAACGGCACAGACCCGGAGGTCGGGGAGACGCCGTCCGCCATGGCGTCGATGATTGGACAGGCACCCGCCATGCAGGAGGTGTTTCGTTCCATAGGACGGCTTGCCGGTTCGAGCATGACCGTGCTCATTACGGGCGAGTCCGGCACCGGCAAGGAACTCGTCGCCCGGGCGTTGCACGATCACAGCCCGCGAGGCAAAAAGCCCTTCGTCGCACTGAACACCTCGGCCATTGCTTCCGAGCTGCTCGAGTCCGAGCTGTTCGGGCATGAGAAGGGCGCGTTCACGGGTGCCGAGGTGCGCCGTATCGGTCGTTTCGAACAAGCCGATGGCGGCACACTGTTCCTCGACGAGATCGGCGACATGTCACCGGAACTGCAAACACGCCTGCTGCGCGTGCTCGCCGAAAGCGAGTTCTACCGGGTCGGCGGACAGACCGCGATCAAGGTCGACGTCCGGGTCATCGCCGCGACGAACCAGGACCTTGCGCGCGCGGTCAAAGAGTCGCGCTTCCGCGAAGACCTTTACCATCGCCTCAACGTTATCCGCATCAACACCCCGCCCCTGCGCCAGCGCCGCCAGGACATTCCGATGTTGCTGCAGCATTACCTGGCCGAAGCCGGACAGGAACTGGGCGCGCCGCCGAAAAGCATCGATGCAGAGGCGCTGGAAGCCCTGCAGGCGTTCAACTGGCCGGGCAATGTCCGGCAGCTCGTGAACGCCACGCGGCGCCTGACGGTTACGGCACCCGGCAGCGTGATTTCAGTGCAGGACATTCCGGCGGATCTTGGCGGCACCGAGTCGCCACAACACGGGGCGAAAGAGTGGACGCGTGTCCTGGCCGCCTGGGCGGAGGGACAGATTGCGTCGAGCGAGGAGCCGCTGCTGGACACGGCGTTGCCGGAGTTCGAAAAGACGCTTATCGAGATCGCGATGGCGCGCAGCAACGGCCGGCGCCAGGAGGCGGCCAGGTTGCTCGGCTGGGGCCGCAATACGCTGGCGCGCAAGATGAAGGCGTTGCACCTCGACTGAACCTCCGGCCTGCCGCCGCCGGGCCGGACCCATGCAGTCGGTTCATGACGTTCGCATTGAAGGCTTAGAGCCTGCCCGAATTCCTGGCAGCCCGGGCACGCCAGTATGCTGCGAGATCCGCCGAGGGTTCGACCCCGTAGCCGCGTTCGTACAGCGACGCCAAACGCTCCTGGGCTTCCCGCGACCCGAAACCGGCGGCCGTGCGCGTGAACAGGAAGATAACCCTGGGCGCATCGTCGCGCCCCCACCCGACACGTCCATCGGGCAGCCGTGCCGTGACGTAGGACTGTTCCCGGGCAAGTTCCCGCTCGATGTTGGCCACGAGCTCGAGCAGGTAGTCCGGAAAGCGCCTGGGCGGGATTGCCACCTCGGGCGCCTGTTCGCCGGCCTCGAGCGCGACCTCTTCGTAATAGAAGTCGCGCTCGCCGTACATGGACTCGAGCGGCCCGACGCCTGCCGCGGCCGCTTTTGCAAACAGTTCGTCAGCGACGGCGGGTAATGATGGCGTACCGATGCCTTCGAGGTAGCGATAGGCAACCTCCACGGCTGCCTCCGCAACGCCCCGGTCTGCGGCTACGCGCAGCCAGTGGGTCACGCGCTCTTCGTCCCGCTCTACGCCGATCTCGTCGCGATACATCATGGCCAGGTTGTAAGCGGCCAGCCCGCTACCGGCAGAGGCCGCGCGATCGAGCCACGCCCTCGCGGCAACCGGGTCGGCGTCCAGGCCAAACTCGCCATACAGCAGCCCATAAGCGATTTCCTCCGTGGCCCGGATCTCACCCTGTTGCGCGGCCAGGAACAGGAAATGCCTGCCAGGTTGTTCAATCTCGCCGAACTTGCCGACGCGTTCCTGCAGGCAATAAAGACCGAATTCGAACTGCGCGGTAGCATCGCCACGCAGCGCCAGCTCATACTTTTCCTGCAGCGCCGCATCCAGCACCTCCGCGTCGGCCTTCGCCTCGACGTAAACCTGCCCGGCCCGGAAGAGCGCCAGCCGTTCCTTCATGCCGTCGAGATCTTCGGGCGCCGCCGTCATGATCGCCCATTGCTGGTGGATCGCCGCGTCCCGAAACCGGCCGTTCGCCGCATAAGCGGCGGCAAGTGTGTCGAGGTAGATGGCCTCATTCCAGCCGGACTGCTCGTTGGCGCGGATCGCGAGGTCGAGGGCGACGGACGGCGCGCGACGCGATGCGTCGTGCCAGGTTGCCAGCGCCCAGGCCATGTTGTTCACCGCGGTTGCCGACAGAGGATGAAACCTGTCCAGGTCGAGAAGCAGGTCGTAGTCGGCTTTCGTCAGGTTGTAAGCAAGAAAGACATCGACCATCTCGGCCTCTGTCAACGGACCGACAATGAGCAGACCGTCGTTGAAGCCGTAGATCATGGCCTCTGCGCCGTCGGCGTAAAAGTTGTGCCGACTGGGACCCTCCAGTACGACGACGCTGGACCGGGAAATCTGGGGCTCCAGCCCCCATTCCAGCAGCGTCATGACCACGATTTCTATAGGGGTGCCTTCGTCGAGGACGGGGACGCCCGCCCTGGCCTGGCGACGCATCCACGTGATTGGCCCAAGGGGTGTCGTCTCGCTCGCAGCCGCGCGCCCGGGCAGAAACGCAAATATGTCCAGCTCGTCGCTGGTCTTTTCCGGAACCGCACTGGGCAGGCCGGCACAGGCACAGAGGCACAGGACCGGCCCCAGAATTATCGCGCGGCGCGTGAACCTCTCAGGTCTCAAGCGTCCCCACCAGCTGCGCGACGGACGTGAACTCGTGCCTGGCAAGGTAGGCCGCGATACCGGCATTGATCTTCTTGCAGACGAGCGGGTCGTAGAACAGCGCCGTACCGACGCCAACCGCGGCGGCGCCGGCAATCAGGAACTCGAGCGCATCGTTCGCTGTCGTAATGCCGCCCTGCCCGATGATCGGCACATTGTGACGCCCGGCGACCTGGTACACCTGGTGAACCTTGAGCAGCGCGATGGGTTTGATCGCCGGCCCGGACAGGCCTCCCTGGGTATTGCCAATGACCGGCCGCCGCGAGGCCGTATCGATCGCCATGCCCATGAGCGTGTTGATGCAGGCGAAGGCGTCCGTGCCCGCCTCGATGCAAAGGCGCGCGTTGGTCTGAATATCCGTCTGGTTTGGCGACAGCTTGGTGATCAGCGGTTTATTGGTTTTCGCACGACACGCCGCGACCACCCGCGCGGACATCTCCGGGTCGTTGCCGAATGCCACGCCCCCTTCCTTGACATTCGGGCACGAAATATTGATCTCGATGGCATCGATGTCCGAATCGTCGAAACGCTCGGTAACGCGCTCGTACTCCTCGACCGTCGAACCCGACACGTTCGCGATGAAGCGGGTCTCGGAAAAATCGAGGCCCGGCAGGATCTCGTCCACCACGGTGTCGACGCCGGGGTTCTGCAGGCCGATGGCGTTAAGCATGCCATCGGGCGTTTCGCAGACGCGGTGGGGTGCATTGCCAAGTCGCAAGTCGCCCGTCGTGCCCTTGAGGCACACGGCACCCACGTCGGTGTTCGAAAAGCCGTGGACGCGGGTGTACTCCTCGCCAAAGCCGACACAGCCGGACAACAGTACGATCGGAGAGGCCATCGACAGGCCACAGAATTCGGTATGGAGTGGATTGTTCGCCATCGCGGCGGCATTCTACCTCAAATGTTTTCCGTCATTCTTTACGAACCCGAGATTCCGCCGAACACGGGCAACATAATCCGCCTGTGTGCCAATACGGGGACGGACCTGCACCTCGTTGAGCCGCTCGGCTTCGACCTGGATGAGAAGCGCTTGCGCAGGGCCGGTCTCGACTACCGCGAATTCGTAAACGTGCGAACACACGCATCGCTGGACGCGTGCCTCGACTCGCTCGGAGACGCGCGGCTGTTCGCGTTGTCCACGAGGAATTCGACGCGCTACGACGACGTGCGGTTCAGGGAAGGCGATGCTCTGCTGTTCGGGCCGGAGACGCGCGGGCTGCCGCAAGCCGTTCTCGACAGCCTGCCGGCGGACCAGCGCCTCCGGCTTCCCATGCAGCCAGGCAATCGCAGCCTGAATCTTTCGAACTCGGCTGCGGTCGTCGTCTTCGAGGCCTGGCGCCAGCTCGGCTTTCCGGGCGGCGCCTAGAGCGGACGCAGTTGTCGCAAGCATCTGCTCCCTGGTTTTAGTGGTGTTCGGACTCCGGCTTGAGCGCGCGCCTCATCAGGGCCTCTACCGCCTCGCGCGGGGACGCGCCCTCATAAAGAATGCGGTAGACCTGGTTGACGATCGGCATCTCGATGCCGAGTTCCGCAGCGACGTCATGCACGGCCTTGGCGGCCTTCACACCCTCGACGACCTGCTGGATCTCTTCCTGCGCTTCTTCAACCGTTTTGCCCGCTGCGAGCGCCAGCCCCATGCGACGATTGCGCGACAGGTTGTCCGTGCAGGTCAGGACGAGATCGCCCATGCCGGCAAGGCCCATGAAGGTTTCTTTCTTGGCGCCGAGAGCGACGCCAAGACGCATCAACTCCACGAGGCCGCGGTTGATCAGTGCGATGCGTGTGTTGGCGCCGAAACCGAGGCCGTCCGACATGCCGGCACCAATGGCGAGCGCGTTCTTGACCGCACCGCCGACCTCCACGCCGATGATGTCGTCCGATGTATAGGCCCTGAAATTGTCACTCGAGATAGCGACCGCCAGCGCTCGCGCGAAATCCTGATCGTTGGAGGCGATGGTCATGGCGGTGGGCAGGCCGGCGCCGACTTCCTTGGCGAAGGTCGGGCCGGACAGTACCGCGACCGGGAAGTCCGGGCCAAGCACCTCGGCGGCCACCTGGTGGGGCAGCTTGCCGGTACTGAGCTCGAAGCCTTTCGTGGCCCAGCACACGCGCGAGTCCGCTGCGAGCAGGGGCTTGATCTTCGTCAAGGTAGCGCGCAGCCCATGGCTGGGGACGACGATGAGCACATCGCGCGCGCCCTTGAGACACTCCTCGAGATCGGGGTAGGCGCTCAGGTTCTCCGGAAACGGGACATCGGGCAGGTAACGCTTGTTCTCGCGGTCGTCGACCATCGCCTCGAGCAGGTCCAGCTCCACGACACCGCCGAGGCGCACGTCGCAACCGACGCGTGCAAACTGCAGCGCGAGCGCGGTTCCCCAGGACCCCGCGCCGATGACCGCAATCGTTTTCGGATCTGACCCGCTAATTAGTGCGTCTCCGACTGCGCCGACTCAGCCTGCGCGGCGGCCGCCTGCTGCTTCGACTGCATGTACAGCGCGTCGAAATTGATCGGCTGCAGGACGAACTCGGGGAAGCCGCCCTTCTGGATCGTCCCGGCGACCGCTTCGCGAGCGTAAGGGAACAGGATGTTTGGGCAGAAGCTGCCCGTAATAGCGGCAAGCTCCTCGCCGCCGTAACCGGCGATCTCGAACAGGCCCGCCTGGTGTACTTCCACCAGGAAGAGCGTCGTGTCTTTTTCCTTGGCTTCGACGGTAATTGTCAGCACGACTTCGTGGATGTTGTCTTCAACGAGCTTGTGCGAGCTGCGCAGATTGAGATTGGTCTGCGGTTTCCATTCGGCACCCTTGAACACCGCCGGTGCCTGGGGAGACTCGAATGACATGTCTTTGACGTAGATCTTGCTGATGGCCAGTACTTTCTCAGCGGCCTTTTCCTGCTCTGCCATGATGGTTCCTGTTTTCTCTATAGTTGGATTTTCTTAAGGTAAGGCCTAGCCTCGCTTCTTGCCTTTGCCTGATTTGCTCTTCGTCTTCTTGCCGGTTACGACCGGGAGACCGGCCTGGGCCCAGCCGTTCATGCCGCCCTTCAGACCGTATACACTCTCGTAGCCGTTCTTGCGTAACAGGTTGACCGTGCGCGTGGACGAAATGCCGTTGTCGCAAACCGCGACCACGGGCCGGGTCTTGTCCTGCGCCAGCGACTCGGCTTTGGCCTCGATTTCGTCGTGCGGGATGCTGCGCGCGCTCACAATGTGCCCGCGGCCGTAAGCTTCGGCGCTACGGAGATCCACAACCAATGCGCCGTTGTTGATCAGCCTGACGGCGTCGGTGACTTCAATATTGATCGTCCCGCTGGCCTTGCGGCGCAATTCGGAGAAGATCGCCACGAAAAAGCTGACGACTAAGGCGAGCACCAGCAACGTATGGTTGCCCGTGAATTCCAGAATTTTGTCCATGAATCAACAGTTTCGGCGCGGGATTTGCGCCTCGAAGATGTTAAAAGCCGCGATTATACCCGTTTGGGGGAGAGTGAATAGCCTCGAAACGCTACACTCGGCGCCCATGTGGCGCAGAACCCTTACAACCCTTCTGCTTCTTGGCCTCGCGGCGGCCGCCCCGGGCCAGGATGGCAGTGGCGAACTCACCAAGGTGAAGGAACAGGAGCTCGAAGAGGTCCGTGAGCGCATTTCCGAGCTGAAACAGAGCATGGATGCGGCGGCCAGGGAGAGGGGCCGCCTGACCGGCGAGCTGCAGGAGCTCGATGTCGCGATCTCGGAGCAGCGCATGCGCATCGCGGATATCGAGCGGGACCAGGCGTACACGGCCGGCAAGAAACAAAAGCTGGACCAGGAGCTGGCCGACCGGGAGCGCCACCTCGACGAAGAGTCGGCCGCGCTCGCGGCCCAGGTTCGAACGGCGTACATGAGCGGCAGCCAGGAAAAGATCAAGTTGCTGCTCAACCAGCGCGACCCGGCCACGCTCGGCCGCCTCATGGCGTACTACCGGTATCTGAACGAATACCGTGCCGGCAATATCGAGGCCGTTATCGAACAGATCCGCAAGCTCGACGAACTGCGGGCACAGATCGCTGCCGAGGAAGCGCGACTGGCGACCCTCGCCCGCGCGCGCTACGACGAACTCGGTCGCCTCGGCCGGTCGCAGGACGAACGCAAGGCCGTGCTCGCGACGCTGCGCCGGAAAATCGCTGACGAGGGCGAAGAGGTTGAGCGTCTCGCCGCGCAGGAGCGGGATCTGACGCGCCTCATTGCCGAGTTGACGAGCATCCTCAGCGACTACCCGATTTCGTCCGAGCAGCCCTTCAGCGAACACAAGGGCAAGCTGACCTGGCCGGTCGCCGGGCGCCTGCTGCACGACTTCGGCCAGCCGCGCGTCGGCGGCAACATCAAGTGGAACGGTGTCGTACTGGCGGCGCCACGGGGACGGGAAGTGCGCGCGGTTTACCACGGCCGGGTGGCCTTCGCGGACTGGCTCGCCGGCATGGGCCTGCTTGTCATCGTCGATCACGGCGAGGGCTACATGACGCTCTACGGTTACAACGAAACGATCCTCAAGGACACGGGCGACTGGGTGGCCCCCGGCGATGTCATCGCGACGGTCGGCGACAGCGGTGGCCAGGCCGAGGTCGGGCTCTATTTCGAGCTGCGGCGTGGCACCAAGCCGGAGAACCCGCGGCGATGGATAACCAGGAAGCCGGGTAGCTGATGTTGTCGGGACCCGTGACTTATTGACTTGTCGCTCACCTTCCGGCCTGCCGCTGTGCTAAGGTCGGGGATCGAAACTCGGAAGCTCGTATGTCGTTGAAAGTTCGCGCGGTTTTGGTTGTTGTGATCGGTTTGGTCATGGGCTTGAGCCTGTCAATCGGCGGCGGCCTGATCGGCAACGGCCGCGTACCGGACAAGGAAGAGCTGGCCTGGGAGCAGGCCAGGTTATTCGCCGAGGTGCTCGAACGCGTCAAGCGCGATTACGTTGAGCCCATCGACGACGCGGAGCTTCTCGAAAGCGCGATCCGCGGCATGGTCAGCGACCTTGACGCACATTCCCAATACCTAGACGCCGGCGAGTACCGTGACATTCGTATCAGCACGACCGGCAGTTACACGGGCGTCGGGATCGAGGTGGATGAGGTCGGCGGCAACGTCGTCGTCGTCACGCCCTTCGCCGATTCGCCGGCAGCCCGCTCGGGGATTCGCAGCGGCGACCGGATCGTTGCCGTGGACGATGTCGCTGTCGAAACGCATGGACTGCAGGAGACCATCGGTCGTCTTCGTGGACAAGTCGGCTCCAGCGTCAAGATCAGCGTGCTGCGCGACGACGAAGTCATCGATCACGAGGTGCGTCGCCAGATCATTCGCATGACCAGTGTGCACAAGGAATTCCTGGCACCGTCCTACGGTTACGTCCGGGTAAGCCAGTTCAGCGAAAACACGGCCCGCGAACTCAGCCAGGCCGTCGATGATTTGCAGGACGCCAACCACGGCATGCTGGACGGGCTCGTCCTGGATCTGCGCAACAATCCGGGCGGCGTGCTTGATGCCGCGGTCGACGTGACAGACCTGTTCCTGGATGCCGGCGTCATCGTCACGGCGGATGGCCGCTCGATTGATTCACGGTTCACTCGCTCGGCACATCGCGGCGACATCCTCGACGGCGCGGCCCTGGTCGTCATCGTCAATGGCGGGTCTGCGTCGGCCTCGGAGATCGTCGCGGGCGCACTCCAGGACCACAATCGTGCGCTTATCGTGGGTACGGAGACATTCGGCAAGGGCCTGGTCCAGACGGTGGTGCCGCTCTCCAAGGGGCGGGCGATCAAGCTGACGACGTCACGTTACTACACGCCGTCGGGCGACTCGATTCACGAGGTCGGTATCACCCCCGATGTGTACGTGGGGGACACGCCGGGGTTCCCGGACTTTAGTCTGTCGGGCTTGCTGGATCGTGAACACGACATGCAACTGGCCGAAGCTATCGGGCACCTCGAGGCGCGCCCGGTGATGCACAGCGCCGCAGAGTGACGTGTACCGGCACGGCCTGCTAGCGACGATCGTCTTCCTTTGTGGTACCCCGTCGCTGGCGGATACGCCGCGGATCGCAATCATCATCGACGATCTTGGCTATCATTCTGCCAACGGTCACCGCGCCATCCGGCTGCCCGGACCCGTAACCTTTTCCTTCCTGCCGGGTGCGCCAAACGCGCGAACGCTGGCGGAGCAAGCCAACGAGCGCGGCAAGGAGGTCCTGCTGCATTTGCCGTTGCAGGCCGCGTCAGGCGACGGGCAGCGCAGCGAGCCGTCGGAAATAGGCATGGACATGAGCCGCGAGCGCCTGGGCCGGGTCCTCAACGACGCCCTGCAATCGGTTCCGCATGTGTCCGGGATCAACAGCCATCGAGGCTCGCTCATGACGCGCCACCCGGGCCACATGCGCTGGCTCATGGAAGAAATCAGCGCCCATGAGCATCTTTTTTTCATCGACAGTTACACGCACCATGAAAGCGTCGCCCTGCAGATTGCCCGTGAAACCGGCGTCGATGCGATCAAGCGCGACGTGTTTCTCGACCCGGACCCGTCACCCGAGACCGTTGCCCGGGAGTTCGAACGTATGAAGGCTCTTGCAAGGCAGCGCGGGCAGGTCATTGCTATCGGGCATCCCTACCCGGCAACGCTGGACCTGCTGGAGCGGGAGCTGCCGCTGCTTGCGGAACAAGGATTCGAGCTCGTCAGCGTTAGTGAGTTGCTCAAATGAGCATCTACCAGGATCGAGGACGACAATCGGATGTACCTCCCCGGAATCAGGGCGCTAAGCTACGACTATTGGCGGACCACACGTTGAACCCGGGAGCGGCAAAGCGCTCTAAGACAATCATGCGCAAACGACAACTCAGCACAATTATCCTCGCGCCCCTGCTGGCGCTCCTGGCAATGCCGGCATTCGCGGGTGACACACCACGCGTGTTATTCAATGATCCTGCGAGCATCCCGTCGGTGCTGCTGGCCCAGGCCGACGACATGGCCTGCACCCAACAGTACGATCCCGTGTGCGGCGCCGACGGCCAGACCTATAGCAACGACTGCGTGGCGCGCGTAGCCGGGGTCGAGGTCGCGAGCAAGGGCCGCTGCGAAAGCGAAGAAGAATCGGGCTGCCCGGAAACCTTCGACCCGGTATGCGGAGTTGATCGCAATACCTACATCAACGAGTGTTTCGCGTCGAAGTCGAATGTCGAGATCGCCGGCCTGGGCGCGTGCACGCCCAACGGTTGCCCCAGTGTTGTCGAGCCCGTGTGCGGCATGAACGGCCGCACATTCATTAATCGCTGCGAGGCCAATGCGGAACGGGTGCCCGTGCAGCGCACAGGCACCTGTGACTTCGAAAACTGTCCGAAGGTGTATGCCCCGGTGTGCGGCGATGGCAAGACCTACGACAACGCCTGTTTCGCAGATGCCGCGGGCGCCCGGACGTTGATCGAGGGCGGATGTGGCGTCCGGGCGTGCCCGATATTGTTCATACCGGTTTGCGGTGCTGACGGCATGACCTACAGCAATGCCTGTCACGCGGAGCGGCGCGGCGTGCGGGTGGAGTACGCCGGCGTCTGCGAGGACATGGGACGCAACTGTCCCGATGAGTACTCGCCGGTTTGCGGCATGGACGGCGTGACCTACGACAACGAGTGCCAGCTCGACAATGCAGGCGTCACCAAAGCCTACGCAGGAACCTGCGTAGGCGGCTAGACAACCGGTCTATTGCTTCCCCATGGTCACGGCAAGCACCAGGGCCTCACCCCCACACGCGGACAGGCCGATGAGCGGCAGCAAGGGCAGCAGACGCGTTCGCATCCTCATCGCCACGCCGGGTGCAGGCGCCCGTTTTGCCCTTTCGTGTAAGGCAGCCAGACAAGGCCGGTAATCGCCACGTTGATGTCTGTGCTCTTGGCACGCACGACGATCTCGCTGAGTTCCTCGGACTGGGCATCAAAGGAAGTGTCGAGATCGGCGATCTCCTTCTCGAGTTGCGCGTTCAGTTCGGCAATATCCGCTTTGACTTTCTCGGCAGTTTGCGTCGCGCGCACAACGTCGGCGGCCTCTTTGCTGGCGGTCCCGGCCGTCTTGATCGCCGAGCCGACCTTGGTTGCTGTGCTGGTGGACAGTTTCTTGCGACCGAGCACGGCACCGAGGATCGCGGTGCCAAACGAGATAGCTGTATCGAGCTTCTTCTTCGTCGATTGCTCCTGCTGTACGGCGATGGCCTGTTCGGCCCGCATCAGGCGATTCTCGAGCGTGGTTGCCTTGGTCGCGTAGCGTTTGCGAATCTTCGCGATGGCCGCATCGCGTCTTTCGCTGGCCGCGTCCTGCAGCCGCGCGCGGAAGTCGCCTTCCGTTTCCGATGCCAGCGACGTCAAGCCGAAGCGCTTGCTGCGGAACAGGGTAATGTTCTCGTTCTGCCGTAACCAGCGCTTGTAGTCCTTGCCCCAGGCCGCATAGGCTTTCGCGTTGTCGGCGGCGGCCGGGCAGTCCGCGTAGCTCGCGTCCGCCTCGCCGGCTTCCTCGAGATCGTCGATAGACAGGTCCAGCGCTTCGCTGTTGTCCCAGTCGATATCGACGGGGCCACCCTCAAACTCGACCGTGTGCAAAACCTCGCGCTCATCTTCGATGTTGTAGCGCGCACTCGTGAACACGATGTCACCGCCGGCGATGAGGCGCGGGTGGTACACGATCTCCTCGCCGCTGCCCAGCACGTAGAACTGGTCGATAGACGGCGGTAGCGCCGGGGCCGTGTCCTGTGTCCTGCGTTCCGGTTTGGAGACCGCCTTCTCCGCCGCCGCGACCTTGTTTTTCTCGGTCATCATGAGCGCGCGAATATGGTCGCGCGTCATCGGGCCGGCGAGGTAGGACAATACCCAGCGCGTACTGAACACAACCGGCTCGTCCTCGTGCACGTTGTGCAGCAGGAAGCGCCGCTTGCCGAGGCCGGCGATCGTGCGCTCCATCTTCTGTTTGTCGAAATTGCCGGCCGTCGCTCCTTCGAGGCCCTCCATGACGCGTGCCTTGTCGCGTTCGGTTTGCAGGCGCCCGATGAACCAGGTGCCCGTGTTGGACAGACCCTTGTAGTCGAGGTCGACCGGGTTCTGCGTTGCGAGCACGAGGCCGACGCCGTACGCGCGCGCCTGTTTGAGCAGCGTGAGGAACAGCCTCTTCGACGGCGGATTCGCGACCGGCGGCATGTAGCCGAAGATCTCGTCCATGTACAGGATCGCGCGCAGGCTCGACGTGCCCGGCTGCGCCCGCATCCAGCCGATCAGTTCGTTGAGCAACATCGACACGAAAAACATGCGCTGTGCGTCGTCGAGGTGTGAAATCGACATCACGGAAATGCGCGGTTTGCCCTCGTCCGTGTACAGCAAGTTCTTCGCGTTGAGCGGCGTGCCCTGCATCCAGGCCTCGAAGCCCGGTGCCGCCAGCAGGTTGTTCAGCGCCATGGCCAGCGTGAAGCGGTCCTTGGCGGGGAAGAACGAATCGAGGTTCATGACGCCGACCTTGGCAATCGGCGGGTTCTGAATTTCCCCGATGAGTGCCGGAACATCCAGGTTGCGGCCGTCCCGCCACGCGTTGT
>JAOUNK010000346.1 GCA_029881015.1 Gammaproteobacteria bacterium
AGACAGAGGCCGGGGCACAGCCCGAACGATTTGCCGATCTGCAATTCGATCATTTCTACCTGCAGCCGCTCGACAATGCCGACCTCGAATCGAATACGCGCCAGGCAGTCGCTTATTGCCTGGCCCGCCCGCAGTGGAAGCTCAGCATGCAGACGCACAAAGTACTGGGGATCGCCTGACGATGAACCACCGGGTCGGACGCGGTCTGTTCGCACTGGGTGTCGGCCTCGCCGTCGCCGTACTGGCCTTTCAATGGATTACCGACCCGGCACCGCGCGCCCAGCGCGAAGCGGAAGAGCGGGCGGTTCTGGCGGCACGCGCGTTGCTGGTGGAGTCGATCGGCGATACCGACATGGAAATCGTCGATGCACTGGCGCCGGACCGCAGGGTCGGCAAGGTCTATGTCTACGCCGAAGCGCCCGGTTGGGCCGTCTCGGGCCATTATCGTCGCGGTGCCGGCGGTCGCTGGCATCCCTACCTCATGCACCTCACCGCGGATCTCGACCTGCACGCGTTGAAGGCAGACGACCCGGAGCTCGATCTCAATTAAGGAACGGCCCACAGGCACCGGTAGCACGTCAATCTACCGAGGCGTCGCAGCCGCCAGCTCGGCGTTTTCCTCCTGGCGCCACTCGAACACATTGAGCTCGATGAAGACGAAAGCGACAAGCCAGAGGAAGGCGTCCCAAAAATCGACGAAATCGCCTTTGACGCCCCAATAGACGGCGGCGAGCAAGAGCGTCGAGTACAGGACCAGCTTCATCGCCTGGCTCGCGATGAGCGCGACGCCCTCGTAACGATTGCGTTCCTGCAGGCGGACATCGATCTCGAGGACGATCACGACCAGCAGCCAGACGATGGCGTTGATGACATCCACCCACGCAAGCCGGACGATTTCGGTGCTGCCGGCGGAATCGACGATCGCCGGGAGGTCTCGATACTGCAGGAAGCTGCCTGCGTCCGACAAGGCGGAGCAGTTGGCTGCGGTGATCGCAACGTATTCGTCGAGTGTGGCTGCCCATGACCATTCCCCGGGGGGCAACGCGCACAGGTCGCTGATTCCCGCCAACGGCAGCGTGTCGCGGACAAACAGCAGGTTGTCGATGTACCCGACAACCATCAAGGTGATCGTCACGTAGCAGAGCGCACGCAAGGTGTGCAGGGATGTGACCACCGGTTTCGTGAAATGCCTGTCCTCGAGAACGTAGGTCTCGAGTTCAAACAAGAGGAGCAGCACGACCCAGGCAAACGTATCCAGGGTCGCCGCGTAGGCTTCCACGACGTTGCTGAAATCCACGCCGCCGGCGAACTGCAGCGCAGCGGCTGCGTGTTCCTCCACGAAGAACCAGTAGATGTTCATCGCGAGAAAGGCGTAGACGATGTACTTGAAGAGCTGGAACAGCGTGCGGCTGTTGACGTTCAAATGGCCACTCCCAATGACGACGTTCGATTCTATGTGCGCATGAGGAGCAATGCCAAGAACTTTGGGCAGCGTGTCAGTTTCCAGGCACGACTCGGTCGTCCCCGGCGATGCTGTCGACGCCGGCGTAGTACACCCAGACGTTCTCCTCACCGGTCAGCAATTCGATGTACTTCGGGTGCACGAAGATGGTCTCACGGCCAGACTTGACCTCTCGCAATACACCGATATCGCAGAGCTGCTTCAGGTACACGGACGCCGTCTGGCGCTTGGCGATTCCCGAGTCGACAAGATTGCCGATGCGGCAGTAGGGTTGTTTGAACAGGACCTCCAGGAGCTCCCATGTATACGTCTTCGGCAGTTGTGCCTGGACGAACTGCCCCGTGTGCTCCATGAGTTCGCGTATCGACTTGATCTTGTCGGTCGTCCAGCGACAGGTCTCTTCAACCCCGTCCAGGATGAACATGATCCAGGCGGACCAGGCCTGCTCGTAGGTAACGAGCTTCAGTAGGCGGTAATAGGCCGCCTTGTTCTGAATGATGTAGCGGCTCAGGTACAGGATCGGAGAGTCGAGCAGCCCGAGCTGAACCAGGAACAGGATGTTGAGGATACGTCCGGTTCGGCCATTGCCGTCGACGAACGGGTGGATGGCCTCGAACTGGTAATGCTGGATGGCCATGCGCACGAGGGGGTCGATCTCCGTGGCGGTGTGCATGAAGTCCGCCAGGTTGTCGAGCTTGTCGATGAGCAGCTGCTGGCCGACGGGTGGCGTGTAGATGACCTCTCCGGTCATCCGGCTCTTGAGTGTCGTTCCAGATTCCGCTCGAATATCCAGCTCCATCCCTTTGACAGTGCTGCATATTTGAATCGCCATATCCGTGGTCAACATGCCACGCTGTACCATTTTCGTGCCCTCGTAGAGCGCCGTGCGGTAGCGCAGGGCCTCCTTGGTGGCCGCATCTGCGCGGTCCTCGGCGATGTCGGCAAACTCGAAGAGCTTGTCCGTCGTGGTCACGATGTTCTCGATTTCGGAGCTCGCCTGTGCCTCCAGCAAGGGCAGTGCGTTGACCAGGACGGCGGAGTTGGGGATCAGTTCCGCGGCCTGCTTGAGTTCGGCCAGGGCGACGCGGGCCTCGATACAGCGCTTGAGAATCGGTGTCGTTTCGATCTGATCGACCGGCGGTGGCAGGTCAGGCAGCTCGTTGAACGGTAAAGATGGATCAAAATCAGTCACTTGGATGCTCCCCGACGCGCTGGTGGACAGGTACGCCAAATCGACACGTGTGCTCGATATGTCGATAAAACGCCAAAACATCGACATGTTTTGCGGATATGTCGATCCTATCGACTTTTTCGGTCGATATGTCGAAAAATTCGCGAATTTTCGACAGGTCCGCAGTATAGGTCGATCGCATCGACAGGTTCGTGACCCAGTCGGCACTCCTGCCAGGCGGCGACAGCATCGACGCCCGCGCGGGTCCGGGTAGGCACATTCCACAGGACCCAAGAGCGCGCCCTGACGGGTCGATTGCGATACTATTTCCGGCCAGCAAAGAACACCAAAAAAAGGGACGAATCGTGGCTGTAAAAAGTGATATCGAGATTGCCCAGGCGGCAACGCTCAAACCCATCCAGGAGATTGCTGAAAAGCTGGGCATCCCCCAGGACGCGCTCATTCCTTATGGCCACGACAAGGCCAAGATCAGCGCCGAGTACCTGAAGAAACTCGACAAGAAAAAAGACGGCAAGCTGATCCTGGTCACGGCGGTTTCCCCGACGCCTGCCGGTGAGGGCAAAACGACGACGACAGTGGGCCTTGGCGACGCGATGAATCTGCTCGGCAAGAACACCGTCATGTGCCTGCGTGAACCCAGCCTGGGTCCGTGTTTCGGCATGAAGGGCGGTGCTGCCGGCGGCGGCTACGCGCAGGTCGTGCCGATGACCGATATCAACCTCCATTTCACGGGTGATTTCCACGCCATCGGCGCCGCAAACAACCTGCTTGCCGCCTTGATCGACAATCACATGCACTGGGAAAACCAGTTGAACATCGATCCGCGTCGCGTCACGTGGCGCCGGGTCGTCGATATGAATGACCGTGCACTGCGCACGGTCACATCGGGTCTCGGGGGCTATCACAACG
>JAOUNK010000048.1 GCA_029881015.1 Gammaproteobacteria bacterium
TCCAGACGGACTCGATCAAGATACACAATAGCGCGGTTGTACTGCCCCTCTTCGTGCAGGATTGTGCCTAGCACGAGATTTGCCTTGTCGCGGATCGCGGCGTCCGCGCTGTTGCCGGCCGCCAATCTCCCGGCCCGGTCCAGTTGTGCGTAGGCATCGGTTCGCAGGTCGCTCTGCAAGAAGGCGATGCCGAGGTTGTATGCGGCAAATGCACCGTGTTCCTCGGATTCGAGCAGATCTTCGAGCAGGGGAATAGCGGGCTCCGGCCATTTCATAGCGAGGTAGATACCGGCTCGCAGGGAAGCAACGTCGTCGCGAATGTCGGCGGGCACTTTTCCGGTCATACGGTCCAGGGCGCGGAGCGCCTCTTGATTCTGCCCTTTTCGAAAGTGCATCTGCGCGAGGCGATAGGCTGCCGCGTCGCGAACTTTCTTGTCAACCGACTCCTTGAGTACCGCCTGGATTGCAAGAACGGCGCGTTGGTCGATGCGGTAATTCAGCTCGAAATCCCCAAGCGAGAATTCAGCGTCGGCCATCTTGTACCACAGGACTTCACCCCGAGGTTCGTCAATGCCGTTGCGAACCTCCGTCTCCAGATGCTCGATCGCTTCGAACCACTTGCCTTGATGCGCGTAGTACAGTGCCTCGCCAAAAGACTGGTCCGTTAACTCTTCGCCGTGGCCCGCACTTGTCGAGAGTCCTGCCAAAGCAAGAAATCCCAGTGTCGTGAAGAGTGTCCGCTTCATCTGTCAGCGCTCTCCGATCAGGATGCCGCCGCCATTGTCTCCCGGCTGTAGTAAGCGGATACTCAGTGCTCTGGGCTCGACGTCTTTCGTCAACATGTACTGGCCTTTATCTACAAAGTCCCTGCCGTCGCCCCGCTTGCCGGTGACGGTCACATGTAACTCATGATCACCTTCTTGAACGTTTCCGACATACAGTTTCTGTATGCCGCCTTTACGCAGGGCCTCCAATTCGTTGGTGCTGTAAATGTGACTGGTTGCAAGTTCGCCATTGATTCGTACTTCTATCGCGCTCGGCTGAACGTCTGCCGGTCGGGCGATCGACAGGTAGATCGACAACTGCGTACCCGAAGGATAGAGCAGTCGCTCCTCGAGAACGTTGAGTTCCGCGGCAATGCTCAGCGCAGTCGTCTTCGCTTCCTGTATTTGGTCATCAAAGCTGCGAATGTCGTCATTCGACAGCTCCTGAGCCTGAATTTGCGCGAGCGATGCGGTGAGTAGCGCAATTGGCAAAACGCCGCGGATCACACCCCACATAACGAATCTCCCTCCGAGAATAGCGGCTAGCTTAGGATGAATAATTTGGACGAACAACTCCTGCCGTTCTTACCTTGTCACAGAATTGAGCCGGGAATAGAGTATTGTGGGTGCACACAAAGACCACCTGATCCATGTTGAAACAAGAGTTACGAGACATATTCTCGCGTTTTGTCGATGCCGACGATCGCTTCCTGGACGCCGTCGTTGCGGGCGCCCGGCTTGTAAAAATCGACAATGGTAGTTACGTATTTCACTCCGGCGATCATTGCGAAGCATTCCTCCTGTTACTTGAGGGTGGCGTCCGCGTAAGGCTGACGGCTGCAAGCGGCCGGGAGATCACGCTGTACCGGATTGCCCCCGGTGGTTCCTGCATACTGACGACGTCATGCTTGCTGGGTAATGAGAACTATCCTGCCGAGGCCATAACCGAATCGAATGTCATTGCGGTCGCCATTCCCAGTGCGGTGTTCGAGGATTTGCTGGAGAAATCGAAGCCATTTCGGCGTCTCGTTTTCGATGGCTTTGCGACGCGCCTGAAGAACGTCATCGCCAAGATCGAGGAGCTGTCATTTACGGGAATCGATGCACGGCTGGCGCGCGTCTTGCTCGATTGTGACGCTCGCGGCGTCGCCCGCATCACGCACCAGGAGATCTCGGTCGAACTCGGCACCGCGCGAGAGGTCGTGTCACGGCATCTCAAGCGCTTTGAACTCGAGCGCTGGGTCGACCTCGGCCGCGGTCGCGTCACGGTTGTCGACCATGCCGGCCTCAGAAAAATCGCGACCGTTGGTGACTGAGTCACTGTAGCGCGCTCGTTCAGGCGCCAGAATTCGCTTCGACATCAAGCCGCAGCGCGGCATTCATGAGGAGATAAACATGAGCTTCAAGAACGAGGGTAATCTGGATCGCATCCTGCGCGTGGTCGTCGGCGCCGCCGTCGTCAGCCTGGTATTCGTCGGGCCGCAGTCGGCCTGGGGCTGGGTTGGGCTCGTACCGCTGATTACCGGGCTGGTGGGCACTTGCCCGGTCTATTCGCTGCTCGGCATCAATACCTGTGGCATCAAGCAGTCCTAGCTGCCAAAGGCCAGGCGAATATAGGCAACAACCGCGTCGATTTCATCGTCGCTCAGTACGTGTTTCCAGGCCGGCATCGAGGTGTTCGGGATGCCGGCCCTGATGACTTCGCGAAATGCAGTCGGTGCCTCGTGCAGCGTGAAATCGGTGGCCGTGAAGTCGCGGGGCCTGGGCTCGAGAAAGCTCCCGATCCAGTTTCGACCGGTACCGTCAGGCGCGTGGCAGAACGCGCAATTGTCCTGGTAGAGCCGCATGCCGAGTAACTGCTGTTCCGTCATTTTCTCGGGAACAACCGGCATTTCGTGCCGGGCATAAGGCGATGCCGCACTTACAACATCGAGTGGCGCCTCGCGATGCGAGTAGTGCCGGCGGGGATACGACACGGCGCGGGCTTCCCAGGTCGTCTCACCACCGCCGGAATTCGGCTGGTCGTGGCAGCTGATGCATGCGCTTTCATAGAGCATACGGCCGGCAGCCTGTTCCGTGCTGAGTTGGTCGAGCGGCATACTCAGCGGGATAGTGCCCTCGACAAACGGAAATGCTGCGCGGTAGCGATCGTGATTTTCCCAGCCGTTCCGGGCTGAATGATACCTTTCAGCAAAATCGCGATTGCCCAGCAGCTCGTCGCGGATGTACCAGACGACGGCCTCGATCTCCTTAGGGGCAAGGACACTGTCAAAATTGACCATCGCTGTCCCTGCGCGACCGTTGCGGACTGCGTCCAGCATGCGGTCGATCGGCAACGAATCGCGTGTCTCTGCCGTAAAATCGCGCGGTCGAGGATTGAGGTAGGTGCTCGAAAGTGTGCGCGCATTGCCGGAATAGGCGTGGCACTGATAGCAGTAGAATCGGTAGATTTCCTTGCCGTTCGCGAAGCCCGCGCCGGGGTCAACATCGGCGGCACACGGACTGATGAGCGCAATGTAAAGGGCCGTCGTCAGGACAGCACGGCTAACGGCCGCATTGCAAGCGGCAGAAAATTTGGTTGAAATAGCGCCCACTGAATTTAGATCCGAAGACATGCTCCGTCAGATTGGAGCGCATTCTTGACACAATAGCGACTCGATTCGCAACTGAAAGTATCGATCGATCATGCGAAATATTTCCAAAAGATTCAAAACCGCTCTCTGTGCTGCCGCGATCTGCTGGGTGGCTACGGCGTCCGCTGAGGATCCGGAAGCCGAATTGCAGGCGGGTCTCGAAGCCTGGCAGGCGGGTGACATGGTCGGTGCGATGAATCACTACCAGGTCGCTGCCGATGCGGGGCTGGCTCAGGCGCAGGCGAAGCTCGGCTACATCTTCGATGTGTCAAATCAGGACGAGATGGCGGTGCGTTGGTATCGCGAGGCATCGATGCAACATGATCCCGACGGCGAATTCGGGCTCGGCGAGATGTACGCGAAAGGCGAGGGTGTAGAGCAAGACTTCGATATGGCGGTAGAGATGTACATCAGGGCGGCAGTTGGCGGGCACGCGCAGGCGCGCAGAGTACTTGCAAACGCCTATGAGCACGGGGCGCTCGGCCGAGATGTCGATGCAGCCGAGGCCCTGCGCTGGTTGAGGCTCGCTGCGGACAGTGGCGACGCCAATGCGATGAGGCGCATGGCCACGCTCTTCCGTGACGGCGGGCTTGGCATTGCACCGGACCCGGCGTTGGCGGAACAGTGGCAAACCCGCGCCGACTCGGCGTTGGCGGAATAGGTGGTGGCATGCAGAAATTGATACTTTCATTGGCCGTCGTGGCTACGCTCCCGATTTTCTGGTCGGCGCCCGGCGCGGCGGCCGACCGCCAGAACGGCCGCGCAATGTACGAGACCTACTGCGTTGGTTGCCACGGTGAGGCCGGCAATTCAATCGACCCGACGATCCCCAATTTTGCCAACGGCGATCGCCTGTTTCAGATGGATTCGCAGTTGCTCGAATCGATCCGCAGCGGCAACCAGACCATGCCGGCCTTTCGCGGTCTGCTAAGCGATCGGGAAATCCGCGACGTTATTTCCTACCTGAGAACGTTGTAGGAACACAGGGCCATGCGAAAAATCCAGACTTCGGCCATCGTCACGCTGGCCTTCCTGGCGGGCTGCGGGCAGGTTGAGAAGCTTGAATCCATGCCACCATCTGTCATCGACGTTTTCGAAGTTGGCGACAGCGCCTATGTTCGATCTGTCGCCATCGATGAGGCCGGCAACAGGCTTTGGGTTGGCACGTCCGGTGGCGCGCTGGAAATCGATCTTGCGTCGCACGAGCTCAAGAATGCGTTTACGCGCGATGACGGCCTCGCCAATGAGTACATCTTCGGCATCGGAATCGACAGCGACGGTTACACCTGGTTCGGTACCAACGCCGGCGGAGCGTCACGCTACAAGAACGGCGAGTGGCAGGTGTTCTTCCCGATGCACGGCCTCGCCGACTATTGGGTCTACACCTTTGCGGAACAACGCGACAAGATTTACTGGATCGGTACCTGGGCCGGAGCAAATCGTGTCGACCTCAGGACCATGCGGATCACCACGGTCAAAGACGAACTGGTCAATGAGTGGGTATATGGCCTCGCAGTCGATTCAGGAAACCGCGTCTGGTTTGGGACGGAGGGCGGTATTTCCATGCTCGACGGCGACGAGTGGACGCATTTCACACACGCGGATGGACTCGGCGGGGAGAACAGGAAGCAGTTGCCGGCCAGCGCAAACACCGGGCTGGGAACGCGCGATCGACACGATCTCAGTGTTACGGTCGGTGGTGCGGCGAGCTACAACCCAAATTACGTATTCTCGACGATTGCCGATCGTGACGACGCAATTTGGGCCGGCACCTGGGGAGCGGGCGCAAGTCGCTACGCGCAGGGGAAGTGGACGACCTATACGACGGCTGACGGGCTTGCGGGCGACGTGGTGTACTCCATTGCGCAAGGGCCGGACGATGTTTACTGGTTTGGCACCAACAACGGATTGAGCCGGTTCGACGGCAGCAACTGGAAGACTTATGGCGTCGAGGATGGACTGTTGGGCGTCGATGTCTACGCGGTTGCTATTACCGCGAACAACGAAATTTGGGCAGGCACCAAGGGTGGCGTGGCGCGCCTTGCTGCCAGGCCGGAAGCGAACTGAAGTGAGAATGCCTGGATGATGAAAAACCTGTTGATTGTTGCTGCGGTCGTGGCTGTCGGTATCGGCGCGTACTATATGGGCGCGCGCAAGAACGTGGATTCCCCGGCTGCCGATGTTGTGATACCTGCAGCTCACCCGCCGGTTGAAAGACCGGATCCGGATGCGCATTTCACGCACTTTCGCGTCGGCGAAAGCAACGTGAAGTCCATTCTCGCGGATGGCGAGATCGTCTGGGTCGGTACTTCCGGCGGCGTCATTCGCTACGATACGACCAGCGACAGTTACAAGCTGTACGACAATCGCACCGGATTGCTGGCGAACGGTATTTTCCACCTGAGCAAGCTCGATGGTCGGATCGTTGCCGGCACCTACGGTGGCGGCATGTCTATTCTCGACGAGCAGAACGAAACCTGGAAGACATACAACATTCCTGATGGCCTCGGTGACGGATTCATTTACGATGTTCTGAAGCTCGACAACGGTGACGTCTGGATCGCAACCTGGTCTGGCGTGAATCGGGTGCGCGGTGGCAACCTCGACGACCGATCCAAGTGGGACCTGTATACCGTGGCTAATACCAACGGTGGACTGCCCAATGACTGGGTGTACGCATTGCAGGCTGGCGAGGACGGTGCCGTTTGGCTGGCGACCGAAGGGGGCCTGTCGCACTTTGCGGACGGCGTGTGGCAGAGTTGGGGCCACGCTGACGGCCTCGGGGCGAAATACGAGGTCGTCAAGAATCAGATCGAGTTTACGAACGACCCGGCGAAGTATTCCGAGCACCATGCGCGGCAGAAGGAAGAGATGGGCCTGCAGGATGTCGACGTCGCGTTTAACCCCAACTACATCGTTGCCTTGCTGGTTGATCGCGATGGCACGGTCTGGGCTGGAACGTGGGGCGGTGGGCTGTCACGTTTCGATGGCGAGACCTGGAACGTCTACACCGTGGCAGATGGCTTGCCTGGCAATCACGTCTTCATGTTGCACCAGGACGATCAGGGCAAACTCTGGATAGGCACCAATAACGGACTCGCCCGCATGGACGACGACGGCTTCAAGAAATTCACGACGACAAATGGCTTGTATTCGAACCGTGTGTTTGCGATGACGACCGGCGCGGATGGTAGTCGCTGGATCGGCAGCTTCGGTGGAGTCGCGCGTATTTCTTCGCTGGACTGATTGCCGGTCATTCGGCCGGATTCGCCGTGATGAATTCGCGATAGACGAATTCGGCGACGTCCGCGATATCCTGTTCGCTGAAAACCTTACTCCAGGCCGGCATTTCCCTGCCGATTACGCCGTCGGCAATGCCGCTGTAGAGGCGTGGCCGGTTCAGTGTCCGCTGCGTCGCCGGATCCCTGAAATTTCTGGGCTTGGGGAAAATAAAGTAGGCGCGCGGCCCGTTGCCGTCGCCCGAGGTGCCATGGCATTCGACGCAGTTGACGAAGTACAGCGCGCGGCCCCGTTCGAAGTGGCCGCCGAGGTCATGCGGAAACGGCTGGTCCTGGTAGTTCCCGCCAATGTGCGCGTCACTGGCCACCGCAGTGTCAGCGGCGACGACAGGGCGCATGAAACGAGCCCGAATGAAATCGACGATTCCCTCGACTTGCTGCGGGTTTAGCTGCGAGGCGAAGCCCGGCATTGGCGTACCGGGCCTCCCGTTGGCTACCGATACGATCATTCGGTCGCGGGTAAGTTCTGCCTGGGACGCAACTGATGTGAAATCCCTGGGTTTGGTGGAAAGGGACTCCTGGCCCCACCTGGCACCTGTGCCGTCGTCACCGTGACAAACACTGCATGATTCGCGGTAGATTTGCGCGAATTCGTCGGGATTTCGGACGTCACCAGGTATCTTCTGCGCACCCTTCACAAACTCATCGAGCACGTAATCAGCGAGCTCGCCGATGGCTGCGTCATCGAATTCGGTCGCCCATGCGATCATCGCTGTGCCTGGCACCCCGTTCGTAATCGCAGCAATAATCCTGTCGCGAGTTACCGTTGCGGCAAACGCCTGATCCGTGAAATCGCGGGGCGGAGGCACCAGTCCCTGTTGCGCATGAGACCGACCATCGCCACGATCGCCGTGGCAGACAGAGCAATACTCGGAATAGCGTTTCCTGACCGCGTCAGTCGCTGCGAACGTGGCATTCCCGACGAGCAGTGAGCCGAGAATGACAATGGAAATCAGCACGCCGCTTTTCATGGGCCGGGCACTCGTGTTAGGTATAAGCCGATATTTCTGCTGGTTCATGTTGAAAATATGCTCTCGTTTCAAGCCGGGCTTCACCGGCCCACAAACAAATCAGGATCGATGCCGGCAAGTCATGCGCGGCAGCGCATGATATTGACTCTTGCGCACGCTGGCCAGAGGCAGCAACCCAGGTGCGGGTTTTGAGGATACAGTGATCATGTTGAAAAAGAACGTTGCGGTAGCCGCTATCGCCTGCCTCCTGGCGGCCTGCGCGGCAGGACCGCAATCCGCGGACAAGCAGACCGCATCCGCGATCGTTTATCCGGCGCCACCCGACGAGCCGCGATTTTATTTCGAACGCACAATCGTCGGCAGCGCAGATTTCGAGATCGTTAACAGCGAGACCCGGTGGCGACGGGCGCTAACCGGGGAAGTCGCGACGTCCGCGGGTTTTTCGAAACCTTTCGATGTAGAGGTTTGCCATGGAACCATGTTCGTGAGCGACTCGGTCAGCCGCCAGGTCTATCGGCTGAGCGCGCGCGATGGCGATTTTTCGCAGATCGGCTTGCGTGAGCCGGGGCAACTGCGCAAACCGCTCGGCATGGCGACCGACGAGGAGTGCAACCTGTACGTCGCGGATCAGACGGCGAAACGCGTCGTCAAGTACGACCAGAACGGCAATTATCTCAATGCTTTCGGCGGCTCAGACATGTTCGATCGCCTGTCCTACGTGGAAGTCGATGCCAGCGGCGAGCACATCTACGCCGTCGACACCGGCGGTGTAAGCTCCGACAGGCATCACGTTCGTGTTCTCGATGGCATGACAGGCGAGGTACTGTTCGACATCGGTCGGCGCGGCGCGGGTGATGGCGAGCTGAATCTTCCGAGGGACATAGCGATGGCGCCAAACGGCGACCTTTACGTTGTCGATGGCGGAAATTTCAGGGTCCAGGTTTTCCGGCCGGATGGGGCGTTCGCCGGCAAGATGGGCAGCATAGGCAACCGTACCGGCCAGTTCTCCAGGCCGAAAGGGATCGATATCGACGCCGATGGCAACGTCTACGTCGCGGATTCGGCATTCGGAAATTTCCAGATTTTCAATGCCAGCGGTCAACTGCTGATGTTCATCGGCAATCGCGGCACGAATGGCGGTCCCGGCATGTTCATGCTGCCGTCCGGACTGGCCGTCGACGAAGATGGCAGGGTGTACATGGTCGACCAGTACTTCAGCAAGGTAGACGTTTTCCGGCCCGCGGCCCTCGCGGCAGACGAAGGGTATCTCGGCGTCCTGAATGCACGTTGACCCGGTCGGCGAAGGTCCGGTCCGGACGCCGGTGTGGAAGTACTACGTAGAATCCCCTAGTCGGTGACTTAGTCACTGGAGGTGAGCGCGACCCCCCGGTAGAGTCACACGCAGTAGATTAACTCGCTTTCGGACCACGGGGACAACCGATCAATGAACTGGACAAGAATTTGGCAAGGCATGGCAGGCGCAGCGGTGCTGACGCTGCTGTCTTCCGTTGCAAGTGCACAGGTTGCTGGCAGTGCGCACGATCTTTCGACTGATGTTGGGTCGCAAACCAACGAAGTCTGCGTTTACTGTCATACGCCTCATGGCGCTGACGTTTCGGCAGTTGTTCCCCTGTGGAACAAGACCCTGCCCACCTCGACTTACCAGCGTTACTCCGACCTCAACACGTCGACGCTCGATGGCGCCGAAGCGGCGGTCGGCTCTGTGTCGCTTGCATGCCTTAGCTGTCACGACGGTTCACAGGCAATGGACAACGTCATCAACGCGCCAGGCCGCGGTATGAACCCCGGTGCGATCGGCACGGTTGGCACCATGGCGGGTACTCCGGTACCGATGCTTGGCACGGACTTGCGGAATGACCACCCGATCAGTATTCAGTACGCCGGTGGCGGCCCAACGGCAGCGGATATCGACGGTGTTTATGGTGGCACGCTTGGCGATCCTGACTTCACACCGCCGACGAAGGCCACGATCAATACGAACCCGGCATGGTGGGTGGATTCAGAAGCGACGCCGGACGGCATACGCCAGCGCACCGACATGATTCTGTACACGCGAGCCGACGCTCCGGCGGGTCCGGGCGATGCAAGGCAGCCGTTCGTGGAGTGCGGTAGTTGTCACGATCCGCATAACTCGAGCACCTTCAATGGCACCGCACCAAACCTGTCGGTAGGATTCCTGAGAATCCCGAATACCAACAGCGATATTTGCACGGCCTGTCATCTCAAGTAGTTATGGTTGCAGGGGCTGTTCCCAGGGCCGCCGGAAGTTGACAGCAGGACTAACAGAGCCCGGGTGGCAATCGCTACCCGGGCTCTTTTCCGTTACCTGAGATTGGAATCAGACGAAGAATAAGGAACCATCGATGCGCTACCTGGCCGAATCAACGATTTTCCTGCTGCTCGCAATGACTGCTGTAACGTCAATGGCGAACGCGGAAGGAGGGGGCATTGCAACCATCGATGGCGAGTTCGTTTCCTATGACGAGTTCGAACGCCTGGCGTATACCGAGGCGCGGCGAACGTTTTATCACGCTACGACGCCTGATGAGTCCACGTATCTCGCTTTTCGTCGCGAGGTCGCCGAGAAACTCGTGGATCGAAAGCTCAAGTTGCGCGAGGCCAGGCGCCGCGGTCTGCAACCCAACAAAGAATACATTGCTCTGGAGCTTGCCAAGTACGAAGCGCAGTACGCGGGAACAGCGCAGTGGGAGGCCGAAGGCGAAACGATGCTTGAGCGCCTTAAGGATTACTTCGAAGAAGAGAGCTTGCTGAGCCAGATCGACGCGCAGTTGCGTCAGGTCAGCGATCCGAGTGACGCCGACGTACGCGAGTACTACCACGCCAATATCGAAAAATTCACTGAGCCCGAGCAGGTTCGACTGTCGGTAATCCTGTTACCGGTGGTTGCATGGGCTGATAGCGAGACCTGGGATGCCGCTCGCGACAAGGCCAACGGGATTCTGGCCGATATTCGTGGCGGGCAGGACTTTGCGGATGCTGCACGCAAACATTCGGCAGATCCGAGTGCTGCCAACGGCGGCGACATGGGGTACCTGCATGCGGGAGTCCTTGATGGCGAATTGCTCAAGGTCGTAGCCGGGCTGGATGCTGGCGAGATGTGCGCCGCTCCGGTCACGGTGCTGGAAGGTGTGGTGCTGGTGCGTGTGGCCGATCGCCGCTTACCCCAATTGCACGCGCTGGACGTGGTACGAGAAAGGGCGGCCGGTTTGTGGCGGCGTGACGCCGAGCAATCGGCGTATGAGGCAGCTATCGCGCGCCTGAGAGATGCAAGCGAGATCACCCTCGACGAGGTCTACCTGGAGAAGCTGCCAGACTGAGTGGGCAATGAGTGGCTGGCGGAAAGGATTGAAATCAGCCCGCAACAGATCGGGCGCCGGACTGCGCAACGCGATCGCAGGGCTTACGCTCGCATTGATTTCCTGTTCCGCCGCGGTTGCCCAGGTCGGGCCGATAAATCCTACGGGGTACCTGGAATACCGCTACCTCTACCAGGCGGGCACCGGGCGTGAAGCCACCGGTGCGAACGGACTTGCGCTAAGAACTGATCTCTCCACCTATATCTGGCGGCCATGGCTGCTGAGCGTGAAGGGATCGCTGATGGTGCAGGATTTTCGTGGGAGCACAGAGAGTGGGCCAGCGACAAGCTCAATTGCACAAGGCGGTATTTGGCTCAACTTCCTTGCCCGCAGTCAGTATCCGCTCACGATCTATTATGAAGATTTTGACGCCGACTACGATAGTCAGCCTTATCAGCGCACGGCTAGAACGCGCAGTCACGGCTTTCGCCAGCAATTGACGTCGAAGCGCTACGGTACGTATTCACTTGAGTGGCGCAACGGCGAGACTGATTCGCTATACCTCGACGGTATCAGCCTGCCGACTCGAAACATGAATGACAAATGGGAGTTCAAGGGCCGCCAATCCTTCGGGCGCAACAACTTCTCGCTCCTCTCGCGTAAGCTGCTGATCGATGCCAGGGAACCCGATATCAGGACCGACTCGCTGCGCCATGCCATGCGACATTGGTTCAGAGCAGGGCCTCGATTCAATTTACAGAACACGTACTTCGTCACCGATGAAGAGGTAAGCTCGGATTTTGTTCAATCTGACCGGATCTACCAGCAGCTGTTCAGCCTTGCTACATGGCGACCGGATGCGGCGAATCGCTGGTTTCTCACGGGCCGCGGCCTGTTCCAGGACAACGAATCATCGAACCAGGCCACAGGTTCCGGGCAATCGAACGTTTCGCTGAGCGGTACGGCCAGCTACCGGCTGACGGATCGGGTTTCCCTGACTGGGGCGCTGGGTGTCTCGAGGACGAAGAATGCCGACATGGCCGCCGCGTCCGATACAGGCTACCAGCACCTCGGCGTCGCGTATGCATCTATCGGGTATCCGCTCTGGGGCGGGATATACCAGTTCAGTGGTCGCGGCAGCATCGAGAACCGGACCGAGAACGGCGCGCTCACTGGCGGCGAGCGCCAGGAACTCAAGTCCGACGTCGGACACAGTCTCGGACGTTCCTTCGAGACCGATGGTGGAAATCGTATCGATATTCGAGGTATACAACGCTTGACTACGTCGCACGATTCGTTCGGTGCAACGCTCAATGTCTTGCGGAGCAGCGTCTACGCTACGAGTGGCGTGGCCGAAGAGCAACTGTCACGTTACTTGCGCCTCTCCGTGACTGACCAGCGCAGCTTTGGCGACGAGCGCCGCAGCTTTCAGTTGCTGGACCTGCAATACAGCCTACAGGGGACGCTCGGCAGGGACCGTAGCTGGAATCTGGATGCTTCGGCTCAGTACGGTCTGCGCAGTCAAGACGAGCCGGAATCGATGCAAAGTGAAAGCCGGTCACTAGCCTACAGTGTCAGTGTGGCCTATCGCCACGCCAATCTGTTCGACGTTTCATTTCTGAACTACACATCGGATCTCCAGTTTCGGAGCGATGATTTTCAGTCAGAAGATCCTTTTGATCCGGATTTCGATATTGATCGAAAGCAGATCAGTTCATCCTGGATTAATCGCCTGGATTACAGAATCGGTCTGTTGCAATTTCAGAGCGACCTAAACCTGAATGAAGTGGACGGACACTGGTTCGCTTCGTTTCGACTTACCGTTCGCCGATACTTCGGCATGAGATAATGAGTAGAAATGGAAATAAGTTATAGAAGTTTTAGATCCAGGCCATCGAGCCTGGCGTTCATTGCAATTATCGGTATCGTCGCCGTTGCCATCAACTCCTTGCCGGATCGAGCCGAGGCGGAATACGGCGATGTCGTCATTAACGAATTTTCGGAGGATGCGGGTATGAGGCCGGTGGTATTTCCACATTGGTTTCACCGTATTCGTTTTCGCTGCAAGGTCTGTCACGGCGATCTGGGCTTCGCATTCGAGGCCGGTGCGAACGAAATCAACATGGTCAAAATCATCGACGGCCAGTATTGCGGTGCCTGTCACGACGGCGATGTCGCGTGGTCGATCGAGAATTGCGAGCTCTGCCATTCAGGGCAACCGAATACGCCTACCCAGGTACACCACAGTACCGTGCAGCAGCTCATCAGCAATACCGAGACCAGAATTGACGACGACAAGGAGGCGATTGAATGAAGCCCTAT
>JAOUNK010000347.1 GCA_029881015.1 Gammaproteobacteria bacterium
GCAACTGAACGAACTCGCGCCCGGCGCTTCGCCGAAGAAGTCGATGTTCGTTACCACGGGCGCCGAGGCCGTCGAGAACACGATCAAGATCGCACGCGCCTACACGGGGCGCCGCGGTGTCATCGCATTCAACGGCGCTTTTCACGGCCGCACGATGCTGGCCATGGGGCTTACGGGCAAGGTCACTCCCTACAAGAACCTGTTCGGGCCGTTTCCGGGCGAGGTCTACCACGCACCTTTCCCCATCGAGTACCACGGCGTCAGCGTTGCGGATTCCCTCAAGGCACTGCACAACCTGTTCAAGGTCGATATCGCACCGTCCGATGTTGCTGCCATCATCGTCGAGCCCGTGCAGGGCGAGGGTGGTTTTTACCCGGCGCCGAACGAGTTCATGCAGGCGCTTCGCGCGCTTTGCGATGAGCACGGCATCGTCCTGATTGCCGACGAGATCCAGACGGGCTTCGGCCGCACCGGCCGGTTTTTCGCGTGCGAATATTCGGGGGTCGAACCGGACCTCCTGACCACTGCCAAGGGCCTGGCCGGCGGCTTCCCGCTCGCGGCCGTGGTCGGCAAGGCCGAGATCATGGATGCACCGTTACCCGGCGGGCTGGGCGGCACCTTCGGCGGTTCGCCGATCGGCTGTGCAGCGGCCCTCGCCGTTATTGAAGTCATTCGCGACGAAGGGCTGGTTGAGCGCGCCAACGCGATCGGCGCGAAATTCAAGGGGCGGCTCGAAGCACTGCAGGCGAAGCGGCCAGAGACCATCGGGGCGATCCGCAGCGACCGCGGCGCGATGATCGCCGTCGAGCTGGTCGAAGAAGGCGATGCCGGCAAGCCGGCGGCGGACCTAACCAAGGCGCTGGTCGGCGCGGCCTACGCGGCCGGTCTCGTCCTGTTGTCCTGTGGCGTCAACGCCAACGTTGTGCGCTTCCTCCCTGCGTTGACGATCAGCGATGAGTTGATCGACGAAGGCTTCGACATCCTGGAGACCTGCCTGGATGGCTGCCTCGCCGGATAAACTGCCGCTGACCGTTGGCGTTCTCGGTGGCATGGGACCCGATGCGACCGTCGATTTCATGAGCAAGGTGATTGCGGCGACGCCGGCAGGGACGGACCAGGAGCATGTGCACATGCTGGTCGACCACAACCCCCATGTTCCGGACCGAACGCGGGCGATTCTCGGCGGCGGCGGCGAGCCGGGCCCGGTCCTGGCTGCCATGGCAAGGCAACTGCAGCAGGCCGGTGCCGCTTTCCTCGTCATGCCCTGCAATACGGCGCACGCATTTCAACCGGAGATCGAAGCGGCAATCGATGTTCCATTGGTCTCGATCATCGATGAAACCGCCGCGGCCTGCGACGGGCACGGTGCGGTCGGCCTGTTGGCCACGCGAGGCTGCCTGGCAAGCGGCATCTACCAGGATGCGCTGGCGACGGCGGGTATCGAAGCGATCGTGCCCGACGAAGACCAGGTGACGGGGCTTGCCGCGCTGATAGCCGCGATCAAGCAGGGTGATTGCGGAGCGGACGTCGGTGCGGGCATGCAACGGCTGGCCGCAGCACTGGTCGCGCGGGGCGCCCGGGCCGTCATCGCCGGATGCACGGAGATTCCGCTGGTCCTCGACCAGTCGATGCTCGAGGTGCCACTTATTTCATCAACTGACATACTGGCCGAGGCGACCGTAGCGTACGCGCTCGGCAAACGACAACTGGACACCAGACAGCAAGGCAGTGCGGCATGAAGAATCTACTCAAAGACCCGACTCTTGTCAGAACGCAGGCGTACATCAACGGTGAATGGGTCGATGCGGACAGCGGTGAAACGTTCCCGGTTCTCAACCCGGCCACGCAGGAAGTTCTCGCTGAAGTGGCCAGTGTCGGCGCTGCGGAGACACGGCGCGCGATCGAAGCGGCCGAGGCAGCACAGAAAACCTGGGCTGCACGTTCCGCCATGGAGCGCTCGGCTATCCTGAGGCGGTGGAACGACCTGATTCTCGAAAACCTCGAGGATCTCGCGATCATCATGACCCAGGAGCAGGGCAAGGTGCTCGCGGAGTCGCGGGCCGAGATTGCCTACGCGGCGTCATTCATCGAGTGGTTTGCTGAAGAGGGCAAGCGCATCTACGGGGACGTCTTCCCGCTACCGCAGACAGCGAATCGTGGCGTTGCGGTCAAGCAGCCGGTTGGCGTTGTGGCAGCCGTTACGCCCTGGAATTTCCCGAGCGCAATGCTGACCCGCAAGTGCGGTCCCGCTCTGGCTGTCGGTTGTGCGATGGTGGCCAAGCCGGCACATGAAACGCCGTTGTCGATGCTGGCATTGGCAGAACTCGCGGATCGGGCCGGGCTGCCTGCGGGCCTGCTGAGCATTGTTCCCGGCGCGCACGCGAAGCCGATCGGGGACGAGATGTGCCGCAACCCGATCGTGCGCAAGTTCACGTTCACAGGCTCGACGCGCATTGGCAAGATGCTTGCAGCCCAATGCACGGAGACAATGAAGCGCACGTCAATGGAACTGGGTGGCAATGCGCCGGTTATCGTATTCGACGATGCGGACCTCGACAAAGCGGCGGCAGGTGCGGCGGCCTCCAAGTATCGCAACTCTGGTCAAACCTGTATTTGCGCGAATCGTATCCTGGTCCAGGAAGGCGTGTATGACGCGTTTGTCGAGAAGCTGAAGGGGGTTGTCGGCAAGTACAAGATCGGTGACGGCATGGACGAGACCTCGACGCACGGGCCGGTGATTACGCGCAAGGCGCTCGAGGACATCAAGTCGATGGTCGATGACGCGGTGGCACAGGGCGCGGAGATCGCCGCGGGCGGTCGATTCGGTGAGGGCGGTGAGCAGTTCATCCAGCCGACGATCCTCTGCAATGTCACCGAAGACATGCGCGTGTTCAAGGAAGAGATCTTCGGGCCGGTCGCGCCGATCTTCAAGTTCAGGACAGAAGAAGAAGCCATTGCGATGGCCAACGATACCGAGTTCGGCCTGGCCGCCTACCTGTACACCAAGGACCAGGGACGATCCTGGCGCGTCGCCGAAGGTATCGAGTACGGCATGGTCGGCGTGAACGAAGTGGCAATAACATCTGCGTTCATTCCATTCGGCGGCGTCAAGGAGTCCGGGCAGGGCCGCGAAGGGTCGAGGTACGGTGTCGACGACTACCTCGAGATCAAGTACATCTGCTTCGGAGACCTGGGCGCCTGAGTTTGCCACCACCGTCTTTCAATATATCCAGGGGATCAGACGATAACGCACGCTCCGTGCATAGTCGCTATAGCCTGGCAGCTCTTCTTGCAAAGTTCGGTCTTCAAGTGCGGTTCTGATCACAGCAATGATTGATGCGACTGTCGCAGGAATCAACGTCCATACCGAGCCCAGGGCAAGGACAATACCGGCCAGTGCAAGAATATTTCCCGCATAACCTGGATGCCGCACAAACCGGTACGGACCACTGTCACATACCACATGTCCCCGATCCGCCTGAATGCGCACTACGCTCGAGAAGAACCGGTTCTCCGCCAACGCCCATGTGGCGAAAGAGT
>JAOUNK010000049.1 GCA_029881015.1 Gammaproteobacteria bacterium
TTGCGCCTGCCACGGTGCCTTCGCGCGTCGCAAAATCGCCGACCGCAAAAACCGGGGTCTCAAGCAGTCCCAGTAACTGCATGCCTTCGCGGACCTCGGTTCCTTCCGGGAAGACAGACAGGTCGGGCGACTGGCCGAGCGCCAGGATGACGCGATGGCAGTCCAGGTCGAAATCCGAAGCCGCGACCTCCTGCGGGGAACGACGACCGGACTCATCCGCTTCGCCAAGTTCCATCCGGCAGCAAGTCAAGCGGTAGTGGCGGCGCGCACCGTCGGTCCGGACTTCGTGCAGGGCGACGGGCTGGGTCAGGTAGTCGATCTCGATGCCTTCTTCCAGCGTCTCGTCGATCTCCTCGGCAATGGCCGGCATTTCCTTGCGGGTACGGCGATAGACCACCCGTACGCTGGCCGCGCCAAGCCGCAGCGCCGAGCGCGCGGCGTCCATCGCGGTATTGCCGCCGCCGATAACGACGATGTCTTCGCCGTCGACGCGGACCTCGTTACGATGCACGCGGTCGAGGAAGTCGATGCCCTGTGTCACAGCCGTGGCACTGTCCATGCCGAGCTGCAGATCGCGTTGCTCCTGCTGGCCCGTGGCAACCAGCACGGCATCGTGGCTGCGAGCGAGGTCGAGCACGGCCTGGCGGTCGATCCTGTGACGGGTTTCCACCGCTACACCGAGATCCAGTATGCGGTCGATTTCCTTGCTGACAATATCGTCGGGCAGGCGGAACTCGGGAATGCCGGTACGCAACAACCCGCCGATTTCCGGGCCGGATTCATAAATCTTCACGCGGTAGCCGTAGCGTGCGAGGTGCCAGGCTGCCGTGAGTCCGGCAGGCCCGGAACCGACAATGGCGACCTTTTCATCGCGGGCGGTCTCGGGTTCGATGCTAACCGTGCCCTTGTCGCCGGCGTAGCGTTCTAGCTGCCGGACATTGACCGCGCCGTCGAGTTCGATGCGATTGCAGTTCTGCATGCAGGGGGCAGGGCAGGCCCTGCCACAGACGGAAGGGAATGGCGACGTGCGCAAAATGATCTCCAGCGCCGCGTCGACCTCGTCATGCGCCAGCGCATTGAGGAAGCCCTGTACGTTGTTGCCGGCCGGGCAGATGTGGTTGCAGGGCGGAATCATTTGCTGCCGGTGTGGTTGTTCGGTCGCCCATTGTCCTGTCTTGATCGCCGGCGGCGGCATTGCTGCACCGCTGAGAATACTATGGCCCCGAGCCGTGTTTGGCGGCGCGAGACTGTCAGTAAGCGGATTCGTGTCGGCCGGTGTCGCGACAAGGCGCACTTCTTCGAAAGCGCGATTCGCAGCGGTGATGTTCGCACCGGCAAATCCAAGGTGCTCGAGCGCGGCAATGATCTCCTCGAGCGGCATGCCGAGCATCCTGCCGACCGCGCCCGCGAGTGCCGTGTTGACGATGGGCACGCTGCGGGTTCCGAGATCGTTGTCACGCGCGATGGACGTCGCGTCGACGGTCGCTATGCAGTTGCGCGGGAACCGCTCCGTGAATTCCTCGGGTGGCTGTGTTGCGTTCAGCAGGATCCAGCCGCCGGCCTTGAGACCTGCACAAATCCGGGTCCCGATCAGGGTCGGGTCGAGCACGACAATGTGATCGGGCTCGTAGATCAGGTTGCGATTGGTGATGGGATCGTCTGCAAAGCGGCAGAACGCCTGGACCGGAGCCCCGGATCGTTCTGCGGCGTAGAGACCGAAAGCCTGTACCGACTGTCCCTGCAAGAAGCGCGACGTTGCAATGAGTTTCGCGAGAGTGACGCCGCCCTGGCCGCCTCGGCCATGAATGCGAATTTCAATCATTTTGGCACCGTGGGGAATATAAACCCTCCGGGCGCCTGGCCAAATAAGTACATGCCGCCAAAAAGCGCGGCTTGTCGACGTATTTAACTAATTGATATTAAACTGGATTATTGTGATTCCGGCGGCGTGCGCGGCAGGTAGCGGACGAGCATGGAGAATTCGTTGACGGTACCGGGATCGATGTCCTCCGGGAGAGGAATCTTCACGACGTGTCCCGAGCCCGGCGCGACGTCGACCGGCTGGTCGTCCCGGTTCCTGATTTCCGGCAGGTCGAACGTGATGTTGCCCGAAGGTGTGACGAGTTCCATCAGGTCGCCGGGAAAAAAGCGATTCTTGACGTCAACAGTCAACCAGCGATCGTTGATGTCCAGCATCTCCCCGACGAGTTGCTGCCGGTCGGACTTGGATGCACCCTGTTCGTAGTTCTGGTATTCCTTCGGCGGATGGCGCCGATAGAAGCCTTCCGTATAGCCACGATTGGAAAGGCCCTCGAGCTCGTCCATCATGCCCATGTCGAACTCCCGACCTGCCGCGGCATCCTCAATGGCGCGGTGATAAACCTGGGTTGTGCGCGCCGTGTAGTAGGCCGACTTGGTGCGGCCCTCGATTTTCAGGGAGTCGATACCCATCTTCGCGAGTTCGTGCACGTGCTGCACGGCGCGCAGGTCGCGCGAGTTCATGATGTAGGTGCCGTGCTCGTCCTCGTAGGCCGGCATGAGTTCGCCAGGCCGTGTCTCTTCCTCGAGCAGCGCAGCCTTCATCTCGACGGGCTCGGCACCGGCGGGTTCGTACTCGACCGGAACCACATCGCCCGTGCTGGTTTCGCGGCCCTCGTAGGCGTTGTACTTCCACCGGCAGGTGTTGGTACAGGCACCCTGGTTTGAATCGCGATGCGACAGGTACCCGGACAGGAGGCAGCGTCCGGAGTAAGCGATGCACAGGGCGCCGTGAACAAAAACCTCCAGCTCCATGTCCGGGCATTCCTCGCGGATCTCCGCGACTTCCCTGAGCGACAGTTCACGCGACAGGATGATGCGTGTCAGCCCCATTTGCTGCCAGAACCGTACCGACGCGTAATTGACGACGTTTGACTGCACTGACAGGTGAACCGGCACATGGGGGAACGCCTCCCGCACCATCATGATCAGGCCGGGGTCCGACATGATCAGGGCGTCCGGGCCCATGCCGATGATGGGTTCCAGGTCGCGCAGGTAGTTCTTGAGCTTGTTGTTGTGTGGGGCGATGTTGCTGGCCAGGAAGAACAGCTTACCCGCGGCATGCGCCTCCTCGATACCCTGGGCAAGGACCTCTTCCTTGCTGAATTCATTGTTGCGCACGCGCAGGCTGTAGCGCGGCTGGCCCGCATACACCGCATCAGCACCGTAGGCGAAGGCAAAGCGCATGTTCTTGAGCGTGCCCGCGGGCGACAGGAGTTCGGGTTTTTTCATGGGATCGGCCGGGTCAAAAAAGTCGCGCAATTATACAGGGCGGGCACGGTATTTCCCGGTTACGGCGCAATTCGTTTGTTACTTTCCACGATAGTATCAGCGATCCGCGAAGCATCTAATGACGGAGTCTGATCAGGCACCTGTCATTCCCCTGTGCTTTGGAGGCAAGAAAATGCTGGATAAACGAACTGACCTGGCAGGCCCGGGAATCAGTACCTACGAGGCTGTTGAAAAAGTCCTGCCCAGGGACTATGCATCCCTGCTCGATGTGAAACGCACACAGCAGGCCATCTTTGACGTCAAGGAGTACATCGAAAAAGGACTCGCCCGGGAGCTGAACCTGATGATGGTCCAGGTGCCGCTTATCGTCGAGGCCTCGTCGGGCATGAACGACATGCTGGACCGCGATGGCTCAAGGACCCCGGTCGAATTTCCTTGCGGTCTCGGGCTGGACGTACCGATTCGCGCGTCGATCGTGCAGGCCGCGACCAAGTGGAAGCGCTGGGCGTTGCAGCAATTCGAATGCGACGTGCACGAAGGCATCAACACCGACATGCGGGCCGTCCGCAAAGATTACTTCCTCGATCACGACCACAGTGCCTACGTGGACCAGTGGGACTGGGAGCAGGTCATCACGGAAGAAGATCGCACGCTCGATTACCTGACGATGGTTGTGAAAAAGATCTGGAAGGTCTTCGTTGGTGCCGAAAAGATGGTGATGGACAAATACCCCGAGCTGCAGGATCCCCGTTTCCCGCCGTTGCCCGAAGAGCTGCATTTCATCCATGCCGAGGAAATCCTGGCCCGGTATCCCGACCTGCCCCGCAAGGAGCGTGAGACGAGGATCGTCCAGGAAATTGGCGCCGTCTTTATCTACGGCATTGGCTGGGTCCTGGACGATGGCTACCCGCATGAAATGCGTGCTGCCGACTACGACGACTGGGTAACGCCCACGATCGAAAAAGACGGCAAACTCATGCATGGACTGAACGGCGATATTCTCGTTTACAACCATGTAACGAAACGTCGCCACGAGCTCTCCTCGATGGGCATTCGCGTTACCAAGGACACGCTGCGCGAACAGATGAAGATTGCCGAGCGCGAAGACGAGCTGTCGCAGCCCTATCACCAGATGATCCTGAACGATGAGATTCCCTTGTCGATCGGTGGTGGCATTGGCCAGTCGCGCGTGCAGATGCTGTTGCTGCGCAAGGCCCACCTCGGCGAGGTCAGCACGACGGTGTGGCCCAGAGCGCTGCACGAGGTGTGCGGGAAGCACAATATTCACGTGCTCAGGTAATGGACAACAGGGTCAGAAGGTGTGCGAGGTACGTACATCTTCTGACTTCTGAATGCCGCCACGGCCCGTATATTGTTTCATTAGACGCCTCTAATGGAGTCAGACCCATGTTCTTTCATCGTCATCCCCTGATTGCGCTGTTGTCGGTTACGGGACTGGTGTTCCTGCCCGCGGCGGTAAACGCGACCGACCTCGAGGCCGGCAAGTCCATATTCGAATCGACCTGCGCGGTGTGTCACGGGGTGAACGGCCGGCCCGATCCCGACAGCCCCGTCGTGCAGGGGCTCGGTACGCAGCCCGCGGATCTCTCTGATCCGTTGTTCAACAGCCGCGAACCCGCCGGCGACTGGAGGATGGTCATCAAGTACGGCGGCCATGCCATGGGTATCGGCGAGAAGATGCCGGCGCACAAGGACGCGCTGACGGATGAGCAGATCGCCGACGTGACCGCCTATGGCAAATCGCTGGTGGACACGAGTGCTTACCCGCCGGGCGAGATGAACCTGTTCCTGCCGACGCGCACCAAGAAGGCATTTCCCGAAGACGAGGTCGTGTACAAGGGTCGCTACACAGACCAGGCCGGCGAGAACCCGTTGAAAAGCGTACTCGAGATAGAGAAGCGTATCGGCAAGCGGGGGCAGGGCATCCTGGAGCTCGTACACGTCAACGATGCAGCCGGGAGCGAATTGACCGACGTCGAGCTCGGCTACAAGCATGCCTTGTCGTGGAGTGAGTCGCATATCCTGTCGGGCGCAGTCATCTTCGCGGCGCCGGTGAATTCCGGCGACAGCGATGGCGAACTGCAGACCTATCTCGCCTATGGCAGGAAATTTTCGCCGTCATGGATTCTGCAAAGCAGTCTGCGACTGAAGTTCCCGATGGACAAAGCCAGCGACGGCGCCGTCGAACTCGCCGGCGCCGTTCATTATGTTCACACGCCCTGGCCGAGGCGTGTGTTCCCGGGTCTGGAAATTATCGCAGAGAGCCCATTCCGGTCGCGCAACGGAGACGTTGAATGGACCGCGCTGCCCCAGGTTCGCGTCGGGCTGACGCGCGGTGGGCACGTGGCGTTGAACCTGGCGGTGGAGCTACCGCTCTCCGGGCAGTCCTGGGACAACCGGGCCTATCTCACGCTCCTCTGGGATTTTGCCGATGGCAGTTTCTTCAAGGGCTGGTGAAGCGCAATGCTGTGAAATTAACAGTGTGAAATTCTTTTTGTAAAATTTAAGGAAGTTCTTTCGTAGTATCGGCTCAAGGCCTCTATACGTAGAAGCCGCAATACTGAACCTACGGGGGAATTGCGATGCAACACACGACGCTGGAAACAAAGGACGCCCAACAGGGTATTTTTGCCAACGAGCTGTGCCGCGTGCCGCACGGCGATGCCGGCCTGCTCGAAAACACCGCAAGAATTCTCGACAACCTGGTTCCGCTGCGAGGCGCGAGTCACGCCGACGTTGTCGAGTACCGTGTCGAAATCCCGATGCGTTACGCCGAGTGCGTCGCGGTCCTTGCCGACGGCAGCCAGGCGCGCTTCGTCAACCCGCGCAAGTTCCTCGGCTGGTCGAGCCACGACGCTCGCCGCTCGCTGCTGTTTCGCAACAACGACATGACGCTCGAGGTGGAAGTCGACAACCGCGCGGCAGAGCGGGAGCGCAGCACGGTGCGCAGCATCAATCTCCAGGCGGCGATGCGCGAAGGCGCGAACCGCATCAAGAAGTTCATCGGCATCAACGGCGACCTGCTTACTCTGCCCGCGATGTAGTGCGGTAGGTATTCTCGTAGCGAATTCGTTCCTTGCCGCCGGTTACCTCGAGTAACTGCCGATACAGGGTCCGGTCCCGGTGCCGGTCGAGGCCGGCGCCCGCGAACGCCCGGTTGATTGCACGCCGGTGAGTTTGCTCCGTCTCGGACAGCCGTACCGTCGACGTCGAAAATGATGGCCCTGTCCTTGGCTCTAGCGTACCGGCGGCGTTTCCCATCCGGCCGGCATGGGGCCGTTGTCCGAGATGATCTCCCGATGCGCGCTCCAGGTGAGCTGGATTGCCTCGGGCGTGCCGATACCGGCGCCGCGCGGGTCTCCGCTCGGGCCGAACCAGTGATTTTGTGGCGCGCCGGTCGTGCGTGCGCGCATGCCACAATAGGTCGTGCCGTTCACGGTGGCACCGAGGACCTTTTGCTGGAACAGGATGTCCGCACTCACGACAGCCGCCGTCAGATGGTTCTCCATTCGTTCACACATGTCGAGCACGGTATCAATGTCATTGTCGCCATACGTGACAACGATCTGGAACGGGCCGAACAGTTCCCGGGCGACCACCTCGAAGGCGCCGCCCTGCATGGCTTGCAGCGGCACCCGGATCGCCGTCGGCTGGTAGGCCCCAAAGCAGTCCGGAATACTGTGTCCCGTCAGGGGCTTACCGCCAAACAACAGTTCCGTGCCCGCGACGGCCAGGACGGCGTCGATGTGCCCCTTGATCTGCTCGTTGGTCCACGACAGGACGGGACCGACCGTCAGGTCGTCGAGGCTGCGTCGTGCCGCAAGCGCTGCGAGCCTTGGCAACAGTTTGTCCGCCCAGTTCTCGTGCACGAACAAGGCGCTCTGGGCGGAACACTTCTGGCCGGTCGCATTGTAGGCGTCCTCGTCACACTGCCACGCAACGTAGTCGAGCCACCGTTCGTCATAGTCGGGTCCGATGATTTTCCAGTCGAACCCGGCATCCTCGAGCCGCACGCGGCCGTTCAGCGTATCGGCGACGCGTTCGGCAACCGTGCTCGACCCCGTGAACTGCGCGAGCCGAATGGTGCTGGCGGCCTCTGCAATCAGCTCTCCCATCTTCTCGCCCCGACAATGGACATAGTCGAGGTCGGCAGGGTCGAGGCCACAGTGTATGAGCAGGCGAATGAACTGGTCGAAGACGACGCTGACCTTGGAGTCGACCTTGATCAGCGGACGATTGCCCATGAACAGCGCCCCCATGGTTTGCAGCGCTGGAATCTCGAGCGGAAAGTTGAACGGTGCGACGACGACCACCGGGCCGAACGGCCAGCGGTAGCCCCGCGACTCCTGTCCCTGGTGATCGCCCGGGTTGGAAAAGCCGCGCGCAAGGAAACGTACGCCGTCGCCTGAGAAGTTCTCCAGGAAGACCCGCGTGACCCGAACTTCGGCGAGACATTGCTGCCAGCTTTTCGGCATGACGCGCTGGGTCAGCCTGGTGAAGAACTCCTCGACCGCCGGTGTGGCGAGCAGTGCCGCTGCGCGGGCGCAGACGCTGCCGAGATGCACGTAGCGGTCGTTGTTGCGCAGCGGGTTGTGGAGTCCGGACTTCGGACAGCTCTCGAGCCCTGCGATGAACGGCGCCATGTCCGTCGTATCCGGTACCTGGAGAAAGGACTCCCCGTTCAGCGGATCGACGATATCGTCACGGTAGGTGTCGACATCATGCCATTGGCCGCCCGCGAGGTTTTGCAGCCGGCCGGGGTTGCTGCCTGTCATGCCCGCGAACGGGTCAACCGTCGCGAACGCTTTCCACGATGCTGTCATGCGGGTGTCCTGGGTGGTCGTTTTGGCGCATTGTACGCGACCTGTCCGTTCGTTACTTCCTGACCTGCAGCATGAATTCCGCCGCCGCCATACGCACGTCCTCGGACAGGTAATTCTGCGGCGGCATTTCCGGGTAGTCGTCGCGCTTCTTCGTCGGATTCGTGATGTAGTCGACGATGCCCTGGGGATCGTCCATGTACAGCGCCTGGATGGTCTGGGTCGGTGGCCCGATCATCTTGATGTTGTAGGCATGGCAGCCGGCACAGATGCCATAGTAGGCGCGTTTGCCCATGTCTTCGGCTGCGATCTCGCGCCGTTCTGCAGGTTCGTCCAGCAGGTAGCTCTTAACGTCAGCCGTCGTGGCAAAGCCGCACGTGCCGAAATCCCTGAGTCCCACGGTGACGTACTTGTCGTGGTCCAGTATGCAGCTATTGGTGCTGCTGCCGATGTTCAGGATCTGGACATCACCGTCGACGAGTTCCAGCGTCTTGAGCGCTGTGATTTCCGGAATCGTGTTGAAGCCGTTATTCCACATCATGTTGTCGAGAATGGCGATCTCGTCGGAGTTCGGGTCCGCGTCAGGGTCCAGCGTGACATTCGGGGCATTCATGTGGTCCGTGATCAGGATGCCTATCACCTGGTTGCCGGTAATGATATTGCCTTCGATCGTGGTCCGGTCACCGGCCATATTCAGGATGCCGGTGCCGGCTGGAATGCCGGCTACGGTGGAGCCCGGAATGCCGAAATTCGGTGTGTTGTTATTGACGATGAAGTTGTTGCGAACAATCGTGTCGTAGGTTGTCTTGATGGGCAAGCCCGGGGTGATGAACACGAGGATGCCGCCGGTGTTGTCATGGGCGTAGTTGTTCTCGACGATGGAATGACGCGAGTTCTCGATTTCGATGCCGGCGACATTGTTGAACACTTCGTTGTGCGTCACATGAATGTAGTCGCACATGCCGACGTAGATCGCGGCATCCTCGATGCCGCTCAGTACGTTATGCGTGATGAGTCCGTTGGTGCCGAACTCGGGGAAAATGCCATAGACCCCGGTATCGACAATGTTGTTGTTGCGGATCAGGAAGTTATTGCCTGCCTGGCCCATGATGGCGTTGCCCTTGTAGTGCTGGATCTGGAGGTTCTCGACGGTAATGCCGTTACCGGAGTAGAGGACAGCGTCATTGAGTTTCTTGTCGCCTTCCATGACGGGCCAGACGTCATCGACGATCACGCCACTCAGTACGATGTCGTCCTTGTCGATATAGACCGTCTCGTGGTACGTGCCCGGGAATACCTTGATCACGTCGCCGGATTCGGCTTTCGCCACGGCTGCCTGGATTGAATCGCCGTCCCGAACTTCGTGCACGGTGCCGCTCCCGGAGCCACCCACCGAACCGGTCAGCGCGCCGCTGCTGCTCGCGCCGGCACTGTACCGCGAGGTATCGCCCACGACGGTTGCGCGATTGTCGCCAGCGTACTTCATGCCGCCGATGGCGCCGATAATAAGGAGCGCGATAGCGGCAACGATCAAACCCAGTTTCTTGCCCATGTTCTTTCCTTCCCGATTTCTTCTTCTAGTTCGTTTGGCCCAGGTGGGGCGCAAGCGCCTCAGGCAGCTTGCCGATCGGCAGTAACCCCGACGGCATCTGCGACGGTACCTGCGGCTTGAAACTCTCGTCGGTCAGCGCGCCGAGAAAGTCGACCAGGCGATCGAGTTCTTCCGCGCCCAGGTCCGGCTCCCAGATGTGCCAGTGTACGGTAACGCGATCCTGTTCGGCGACGGGCAGCGCATGGCCGCGGCCGAGCGTGTAAAACTCGGCCGCCTCGCGCAGCGTGGCGAAAGTGCCGGAGTGCATGTAGGGCGCAGTCCGGGCGATATTGCGCAGGCCCGGCACTTTGAAGCCGCCGCGCAGGCCGGGATTGTCCGTGGTGGCCCCGGCGCCCGGGTCGAATGCTCGTCCATCGGGTTCCCTGACGCCAATGACAGCCAGTTGCTGGTTGGTGAACAGCGGCGGTGTGTGGCATTCGGCACAGCGCGCGACGAACGAACGGAACACGTTCATGCCGGCTTTTTCCCGGTCCGTCAGTGCGTCGTGATAGCCGTGTGCATACTGGTCATAGCGGCTGTTCAACGAGATGAGGGAAGCCTGGAACGCCGCAATAGCCGTGTAGATCTGGTCGAGCGTCGGCGGCCCCTCGCTGCCCGGGTACGCATCGCGGAACAGCCGGCGGTAGTGCTCGTTGTCGCCGATGTCGGCGAGCAATTGTGCCGGCGTGGTCCCCATTTCGTCGTCTGCGTACAGCGGTCCCTGCATCTGTTCCTCGAGCGAACCGGCACGGGCATCCCAGAAGAACCTGCGCAGGAACGCGACGTTCCAGAGGCTCGGGGCGGCGCGCGCGACTTCGGCCCCGCCGATGCCGATACTGCGCGGGCGGCCGTCGGCAAAGCCGAGGTCGGGATGGTGACAGCTCGCGCAGGAAAGGCTGTCATCGCCTGACAACAAGGGATCGAAAAAGAGGTAGCGCCCGAGATCGATCTGTTGCGGCGAGAAGCCATCGCGGGCTTCTGGCAGTCCCGTCCTGGGGCCGCCTACGCCTGCCTCGTGCAGCGAATCGTAGTTCTGGTACAACGTGCGCAACTCACACGCATTGTTGCCGGTCAGCTCGAAGCCGGGCGGGCAGTCGCTCTGCAGCTCGACCTGTGGTTCGGCAAGTACGGTCCCGCAAAGCGCCAGGACAACGATACCTGCCAGGGACGCCTTATTGCTGGGGGCCCTGCGCATTCAGGAAGGCGGCGATGTCTTTGAGCTCATCCTCGGTAACGGTCTTTGCCATCATTGCCATCTGCCGGCCGTACTTGGAGTCCTCGTGAACGCCGCGCAGGCTTTCCTGGAACTTCGCCACCTGGCGCAGGAGGTACCAGTCGCCAATGACCGTCAGGCGTGGCGTGAACAAGGCCTCATTGCCCCAGCCCTGGCCACCATGGCAGGCACCGCACTTGCCTGTGTAGAGCTTCTGGCCATTCGCCGCATCGCCGCTAACCGTTGCCGCCGGCTGCACCGTGGGCATGGCGGCGATATAGGCTGAGACTGTCGTGATCGCCTCACCATCCGGGAGCGTTGCCGCCATTGGCAGCATCTGGGCACCCGTCGTATCCCCGGGTTCCTTGCCGCGACGGCCATCCTTGAAATCCCATAGCTGGCGAGCGAGGTAGGACTCGGACTGGCCGGCAATACCCGGGGCATTGAGTGCCTCGTTGCCTTCGCCGCTGGCGCCATGACAGGCGGCACAGGTGGCGTAGAGTGCTTTGCCGGAGGTGTCGTCACCAGCAGTGGCGAGGCCTGGAAGAACGAGCGCTGTGAGCAGGAAGATCGCTGTTCGAAAGTTCATTGTCTGTGCGTTCCGGAAGTGCCAGTATCAGGGGAGACATTAGTCTGGACAACCGTGCACCTAAAAACAAGTACGGGAAAAACACATGCCGGCGCAGGAAAGCGACATCGTAATTATCGGGGCGGGCATCGCCGGTCTGGTCGCTGCCCACGAATGCCTGGAGCGGGGCAAATCGGTGACGCTCATCGACCGCCATACCGCGGCAAACGTCGGCGGGCTGGCCCGCACGGCCTTTGGTGGCATGGCGCTGGTCGGTACGCCGCTGCAACGCAGGATGGGCATCAAGGATTCGCCGGATCTTGCCCTCTCGGACTGGCATTCCTTCGCGGAGTTCGGCGAACTCGATGTCTGGCCAAAGCGCTGGGCCGAGGCCTATGTGGAGCAGTGTGCCGACCGGGTCTTTCACTGGCTCCGTCAGAAGGGCATGCGCTTCCTGCCGGCTGTCAACTGGGTTGAGCGTGGCAATTTCCTGCCGGGTAACAGCGTGCCTCGCTATCACATCCTCTGGGGTACCGGGCTCGGTCTGGTCGAACGGCTTGCCGCTTTGCTCGCGGCGCATCGCAATGCCGGCAAGCTGCACTCCGTGTTTGGCTGCCGGGTGGATGAACTGCTCGTCGACGATGGCTGCATCAGCGGTTGCCGGGGCGTCATGGAGGCGAGCGGTGAAGAGCGTGAATTTCTCGGCGGACAGACGATGGTTGCGACCGGCGGTATCAACGGCAACCTGCAAAAGGTACGCCATCACTGGTACTGGGGGGACGCTCCCGAAGAATTGCTGAATGGATCGCATCCGTATTGTGACGGCGCGATGCACGACGTCGTTGAACAACACGGTGGCGTCGTCACGCATCTCGAGAACATGTGGAACTACGCGGCGGGTATCCCGCACCCGTTGCCGCAGTTCGACGGCCACGGTCTCAGCCTGATACCGTGCAAGTCGGCATTATGGCTGGATCACACGGGCCGGCGCATCGGCCCGGAACCGCTCATTACCGGCTTCGACACCAACGACATGTGCGGCCGCCTGTCCGCAATGGAGAAGCCCTGGAGCTGGCAGGTGCTCAACTGGCGCATCGCAGCCAGGGAGTTCGCGATCTCCGGGGCCGAACACAATCCGCATATTCGTGACAGCCGGACGTTGCCGTTCCTCAGGGAAACACTGTTCGGCAATCACCGGCTTGTGCGGCAAATGCAGGAGGAGAGCGACCACTTCATCGTCGCCGATACACTTCCGGAACTCGTGGCGGAAATGAATGCGCTTGACGGCAGCGACTTCGTGAAACTCGACAACGTCGCCCGTGCTATCGGGTCGTTTGATGACAACGTTCGCCGCGGCCCCGCGCTGTGGAACGACGACCAGATTCGCAGAATCGTGCATGCGCGCGCCTGGCGCTCGGACCGCATTCGCACGTGCAAGCCGAAACCACTCCTGCAGCACGGCCCATTGATTGCCATCAAGCTGCGCCTGATCACGCGAAAAAGCCTGGGCGGTATCCAGACGGACCTCGCGAGTCGTGCACTCGATCGCAACGGCAAGCCGATCGCCGGCCTGTTCGCGATTGGTGAGGCTGCCGGCTTCGGCGGTGGCGGCGCCAGCGGCAGGCGCTCGCTGGAAGGCACGTTCCTGTCAGGGTGTATCCTGACGGCGCGGGCGGCAGCCGACGCGCTGGGCTGATCAGACGCGGATCTGCTCGTTGACTGCGCGCTCGGCGGCATCGATCGCCCCGTCGACGTAGGCGTACGCCGCCGCGTCCGA
>JAOUNK010000348.1 GCA_029881015.1 Gammaproteobacteria bacterium
GATTGACGAAGCAATGAAGCGCGTGCCCGACGTTTACCAGGAGTGTCGACAGGGCTTTATGGACGTCTTTGGCCGCGACCCGGGTGACGTCATCCAGACAGTCGGCGTCGAGGACGCCGAGTCTGTACTGATTGCAACCGGAACGATGGCGACAACCGCACGCGATGTCGTGCGCAAACGCCGGGAAGCCGGCGAGAAGATCGGGTTGATCAAGCTGAAGATGTTCCGGCCATTCCCGGACAACGCGCTGCGCGCGGCCTGCGGATCGGCAAAACGCGTCGCCGTACTCGACCGTAACTACGCGGCTGGCACTGGCGGCGTATTCTGGCAGGACACACGCGCCGCATTCCAGGGACACGCGGACGACGTGCTGATCCAGAATTACCTTACGGGCCTTTGTGGCGAAGACGTTACGCCCGCCGTCATCGACCGGATCCTGGCGGACCTGGCGTCGCGGGACAGTGCGGGCGACCCTGTCTGGGTAGGCATCGATACGTCCGCGAGGGCCGTGCAATGAACGCAACCGCAGCACTGCAGAAACCTGACGCCTGCCTGCTCCGTGCCGGCAATACCAATTGCGGCGGTTGTGGCATGAGTGTCGGCCTGACCATGCTGGGCCGGGCCCTGGTCGAAGCGGACGAGAGCTGTTCACTGGTAATTCCTGCATGCTGCGGCATTGTTGCGGCCGGCGCGTTCCCGACGACGAGCTACGGGGTGCCGACAATAGCAGCCACGTTCGCCTCGTCCGCGGCCGTCGCTTCGGGCTACGCGAGTATCCGCGATCTGAACGACGAGCCCGGGCAGGTGATTTGCTGGGCCGGCGACGGCGGCACCTATGATATTGGCTTTGCCACCGTATCGGCTGCAGCGGAGCGCAATGAGAACATCATCTACATTTGCTACGACAACGAAATCTACGGCAATACGGGTGGCCAGCGATCGTCAGCGACGCCGGCCGGCGCGCGCACCACGACGACACCTGCCGGCAAGGCAGAGAACAAGAAAGACATCATGTCGATCATGGCCGCGCACGGCATTCCCTATGCCGCGACCCTGTCCATGGCGCATCCGGAGGACTTCTCGCGCAAGCTGGCCACTGCCCTGTCAATGACCGGCATGCGTTTCCTGCTCATGCATTCGCCGTGCCCCACCGGCTGGAAATCGGAGCCGGAGGATTCCGTGGAGCTGGTCCGCATCGCGGTTGCGAGTGGCTTGTTCCCGGTCTACGAGGTATTCGGTGGTTCGCGGTACCGCATCAACGTCAACCCGGACGACTCCGACCCGGCCGAGTATTTCCACCGGCAACGGCGGTTCAAGGACGCCGATATCGACCTGGAGGCGACGCGCCGCTACTGCAAGGAGCGCAGTCAGCGCCTGCAGCTGCTGGCACGCGAGTACCCGGTCTAGCTCAGCAGGTCGGCCAGTCGCAACGCTTGCCGGTGCGCAACCATCGCCAGTAGCAATTCCGCCGTCGAGATCGCATCGACCAGGCAGTCGTGCGCCAGGTACCTCGGCAACCGGTATTCATCCCGGAGATCGGAAAGGCGCAGCGAATTCCGGGTTTCGAGGTGATGGTTCCTGCGCCGGCGACGGTGTTCGAGGACCAGCGTGTCGATGACCGGGACCGGCAGGCGGACGCCGAAGCGCCGCAGGCACATGCGATCCAGGAGCGCCTTGTCGAGGCCGGCGTGGTGCACGACCAGGATGCGGCCTGCCAGAACCCGTACGATCTTGTCGAGCGCGATACCCCAATCCAGGCCTTCGCCAACGACCGTGTCGGTTAACCCGTGCACGGATGCGCTGTCCCCGACGCCGCCGGTGGGCCTGACGATATGGCTCTCAGCCGTGGACAAATCGACTTTGCCTGCGCGGATCACGACCCAGCCGACGCTCAGCATGTCGGCCGTTGCCGCATCCAGGCCCGTGGTTTCGATATCGAGGCATACGAACTCGGCGGCGTCGACCGGGGAGGACACTGCCGGAAGCCTGGCAGCCACCAGCTCAGCGATTGGCGCGGCCAGGTGCCTGCGGCGAAGATACCATCGCCTGGCATTTAACCAGGAAGGACTCATGCGAGGTGGAAACGATTGAGCAGCGCGCTCTGGCTCACCCGCACCTGCGAGAAGGCCGACTTGAGGTTCTGCCGAATCAGTGGCGACAACTCTTCCGGCGACAGGTGATTGTCCGGTGCCTTACCCGCCTGGAGCTGGCGGCTCTGATGTTCGATACGCAGCGCCTCGATAAAATCCAGTGCATCGATAAGATTCGCCGCATCGGTGGCCGTTATTTCGCCCGCCCTGGCGGCCGCCAGCAGGCGATTGCGCGTACTGATACGCAGCTCGCCGGCCGCCAGCGAGCGGATCCGTGCGATCTCTACAATCGGCATGATCCCATGTAACTTCAGGTCCAGCGTGTTCTTGTGCTCGCCGGATTTCTCGAGCACGAACTGCCGAAAGAACCCGAGCGGAGGCTGGTAGTTCATCGCATTCTTGGCCATGAGCGCCAGGAAGATTTCGTTCTTGCGCGCATCCTTGCGCACGCTCTCCTTCAGCTTGTCGACGAGCTGCGCCGTTCCGGCAACGCAACGCAGATCGAAGAATATGTTTGCGTGCATGAGCGCCTTTTCTTCCGGCACCGTGATCCACCGGTGAAAGTACCGCTTCCATGTGCGCAGCGGCTGGCGCCACTTCGGGTTGGACGCCATCACGTCTCCGGGACAGTAGACGTAACCGCAGGCGTCCAGGCCGTCGTTCACGATCTTGGCAAGCGCCGCGAAATAGGCGTCGTTGGCCTCCGTGGCGTCATTCGACAGGACCATGGCGTTGTCCTGGTCGCTCTTTGCAGACTGCTCGAAGCGACCTTGCGAACCGAGCGCCACCCACGCGTAGTCGCAGGGTGGTGGACCGTGCTTCGCCTCGGCAATACGCAGCAGTTGCCGCGTTACGGTGTCGGTAATCATCGTGATGAACTTGCCGAGCTGCTCACCGTTCGCATCCGATTCGATCTGGCCGACGATCAGGCCGGGCAGCCGCCGGCAAACCTCGACGACACCCTCGGCGCTCGTCTGCTTGCCGATATCGCTTACCAGGTAAAGAGGATGTTCGGTCTCGAGCCGCATGAAATCGCTGCGTGACACCATACCGATCAAGGCACCGTCCGAGGTTATTGGCAGGTGATGAATGTTGTTCTGCATCATCATCATGGCCGCCTCGTACGCATGGGCGTCGCCGTCAAGCGTGATCGGAGATGTGGTCATTACCTCTGTTACGGGAAGATCGCCGGGCCGGCCTCGCGCAACCACACGTTCGCGAATATCCCGATCCGTCACGATGCCGCACAGATCGCCCGCGTCGGTGATCAGCATCGCCGACACGCGATCTTCGACCATTTTCGCCGCAACTTGCTGAATCGACGTATCGCTGCCGATGCTGACCGGCGGCCGGGAAATCAGGGTCCTGACAGTTTCACCCGACACGCCGCGAAACGTCGGCGCCGCCGGTTGTGTTGTCAGCCGGTCGGACAG
>JAOUNK010000050.1 GCA_029881015.1 Gammaproteobacteria bacterium
CAGGGCGGACAGTACGGGTCGCGTGCGCGTCAAAGTCACCGACGGGACGCACACGGTGTCAGCACTGTTCAACAAGCGCGGCGGCAAGGGGTTCTTCCCTGACGTTGCCGCCTACCGGCTCGATCGGCTCCTCGGGATGGACATGGTGCCGGTCACCGTATTGCGGAAGGTCGGCAAGGACGAGGGATCGCTACAGTTTTTCCCCGAAAAAGCAGCGGACGAAAAGCAACGCTCGTCGTCAGGCCAGGGTGGCTCGGCGCAGTGTGCATTGCCCCTGCAATGGGAAGCGATGTACGTGTTCGACGTGCTGATCTACAACGAGGGACGCAGCATGCAGCGCATGCTCTACGAGCCCTCCAACTGGAACCTGATCCTCATTGAGCACGAGAGCGCGTTCAAGGCGACCAGGGGCCGCCCGCCGCACCTGGCCAAAGCGCCGGTGACGGTGAGCGATGGCTGGCGCGAGACATTGGCGGAACTCGACGATACGGTCCTGGAGGCGCAACTGGCCGACGTACTCGACAGGCGACGTCTCGACGCACTCAAGACCCGCCGCGACGAATTGCGCGCGCTGTAGGCGTCGCGTTGTCTTCGTCCTATCGCAGGACGGCAATACACTCGATTTCGACGCGCGCACCGAGCGCCAGCCCGTTAGCGCCGAGCGCACTGCGGGCGGGCGGGTTTTCGAAGTAGGTTTTGTAGACGCCATTCATCGCGCCCCATTCGCTCATGTCGGCCAGGAAGACCGTGCACTTCACCACGTCGTTCATCGATGAACCGAACTGCTCGAGCACCCGCTTGATGTTCTCCATCGTCTGCTGCGTCTCACCCTCGATGCCGCCTTCTGCCAGTTCGGTACTGCCCGGAAGGTTGCCCAGGTTACCCGAGAGGTACAGCGTGCTGTCCACACGCACGGCGGATGAGAACGGGAGGTCCAGGTCTTCCAGGCCGGGCATCAACAGGTACTCGACATCCGGGTCCTGGTCGACGTTGACTTCACAGCCTGCGAGCAGGATCAGCGGTAATAACAGGGCAAGGTATTTCATCGAATCATCTCCAAACTAGATTTCATTGGCCTTGGCGGCGGCCGCGATGTGCTCGGCGGCGCGGAAGGCAAGCGCCATGATGGTCATGGTGGGCTGGCCGCGCCCGGAGGTTACGAAGCTGCTGCCGTCACAAATAAACAGGTTGGGCACATCGTGGCTGCGATGGTAGCGATCGACAACCGAGGTCGCCGGATCGTCTCCCATGCGTGCCGTCCCCAACAGGTGCTCACCGCCATTGGACAGGTTGACGCCGTGCGACCAGAACTTCTCGGCGCCTGCCGCATCCATGAGGGCTTCCGCCTGTCGGATCAGGAACCCCACGGTGGCAAGATCGTCGTCGTGATCCCGGTAGGTCGCGCGAATTGCGGGCCGTCCCCACTGGTCGGTACTGGTCGGGTCCAGCGTAATGTTGTTGCGGTCCATGGCCAGTGACGTCGTGCCTATCGCAAACGTCATCTGCCGCGTGAAATTGTTCGCGATCTCGTCTTTCCAGGCCTTCCCCCACGATGGAACGTCGTGCGGCATGCCCTGGATCGCATGGAAGATCGGAGTCATCGCCCACAGCGGTCGAGCATCGATGCCGCCGCCGCCGTAGAAACCGCGTTTTTCGTCGGTCTCGTAGAAATCATGGATGACGCGCGACACCTGCACACTCTTGTAGTCGTTCAGCTGTTCGGCGAATACGCCGTCGACGGCACCGTGTGCATTGAACATCAGGTTGCGGCCCACGAAGCCGCTCGAGTTCGCGAGACCATCCGGATGCCGTTCGCTCGCCGACAACAGCAGCAGGCGAGACGTTTCCGCGCCGTTTGCCGAGACGATGACGACCTTGGCCTTCTGTGAGCGCTCGTTGCCGTCCTTGTCGTAGTAGCGCACTTCGCTGGCGCGGCCGTTGCCGTCCGTCTCGATTCGAAAAACAGCGGACCGGTCGCGAATTTCGCAATTCCCGCTGGCCTCGGCCAGGGGAATCATTGCGGCGAGCGTCGATGACTTCGCACCGGCTTCGCAGCCGAACATCATGCAGTGGCCGCAATGTATACAGCCGCTGCGGCCGTTGAAGGGCTGCGACAAGATGGCGTGCGGCTGGTTTTGCGCGTGCAGGCCGAGCTTCTTCGCGCCTTTTTCCATGAGCACGCCTGACGACTTGACGGGCAGGGGCGGCATGGGGAACGGTTTCGATCGGTAGGAATCGAACGGCCCGGGCGCGCCCGAAACGCCAATCTCCCATTCCACGCGCGTGTAATAAGGTTCGATGTCGTCGTAGGTAATGGGCCAGTCCGTGAAGTTGGTGCCTTCGATCGCGCCCAGCATACTGCGCTCCTTGAAGTCACTCTCGCGGAAGCGCCAGAAGTTCGCGGAAAAATGCACACTACTGCCGCCAACCGTCTGCGCATAGCGGATGGGCTGAAACTCCGGGCTGGTCGCTACGTCACTCTCGTCATGGCGAAAGGTCTGCCCGCTTACCGGCGGGCCGCCACCGAGCAACTCGGACTCGAAGATGACCGAGTACTCATCGTGCGTGAAGTCGGCGGCCTGTCGATGAGGGCCCTGTTCGAATACGACAACCTTGAAGCCCGCCGTGGACAGTTCCTTGGCAATGATACCGCCCGCCGATCCCGAGCCGACGATGGCGAAGTCGACGGCTTCGTCGAGCTCGAACGTGACGTTACTCGCCATCGGACTGCTCCCTGGCATACTCGGCATCGTAGTAGCCGAAGGGCGGGGCCCAGGCGCCGTGATGACCCTTGAAGCCGATCAGGTCCCAGCTAACGTGTCCCTTGTTGCCGCCATGTTTCTCCATCGCGAAGAACCCGAATATCGTCAGGACACGGACGGCCTCGAAGCGCGGGTCGTTCTCGATGCGGTGCAGGGCGGCGTCCTGCTCGGTCTCGGTCAGATCGGCGAAAGCCTTGTCGAGACCGGCATTCAGGTCGTCACGGAAGGACCTCACCGGCCCCAGAAACCCGGCCTGGTAGTTGCCAAGCACGTTGTCGAAGAAATAGACGACCCCGGCCTCGGCTGCACCCGGCGTGTCGGTCGTCGGAATCAGGCGCGCAGTGATAGCGGCAATATCACGGGCCTCATCGCTGCCCAGCGTCGCAAACGGGGCAGCCGTGTCCCTGGCCGTGCAGGCAGCCTGGGCAATGGCAGCGAGGCTCGGTGCGCCGATCCGGAACAGCGACGCGCCTGTCACGGCGCCGGTCGATTTCAGAAAGCCACGCCGCGATAGGGTGTTGATCTTATTCATGATTGAGCGCTTTTTTTATTGTTGTCGCGCCTAAACTACCACACGTTCGGGGCGCACGCTGTCCTATCCGCAGCGTATAATCCCGGCACTGTATTTTGCAAAATGCCACGGAGGCATGATGGGACGGCTGACGACACATATCCTCGATACGGCGCACGGCGGTCCGGCACAGAAAGTGGACATTCGCCTTTACTCACTGGGCGCCACGCGCGAACTGCTTGCGAGCGCCACGACCAACGAGGACGGTCGAACGCCATACCCCCTGCTCGAGGACGAGTCGATGGTAACCGGCACCTACGAACTCGAGTTCGACATCGGCGCCTACTTTCGCAAACGCAGCGTTGAGCTTGCCAAGCCCGCGTTTCTCGACACGGTCGTGATCCGTTTCTCGGTCGACGGGGCCGAGGACTACCACGTGCCGCTGCTGGCATCTCCGTGGTCCTATTCGACGTACCGGGGCAGCTGAACGCATGTCCATGAATACCATCCGCTTCGTCCTTAACGGCAACATCGTCGAAACAGAGGTTGCCGATCCGACGCGCACGGTGCTGCAATTCCTGCGCGATGACCTGCGGATGACGGGTACCAAGGAAGGTTGCGCAGAGGGCGATTGCGGCGCGTGCACGGTTGTCGTTGTCGAGGTCGATCGCCGCGGCGGCGGTGTGGAACTCAAGACCATCAATTCGTGCATCCAGTTCCTGCCGACGCTGGACGGCAAGGAACTCCTGACGGTTGAAGGCCTGCATGGCAAAGACGGCGGCCTTCACCCGGTGCAACAGGCCATGGTGGATCAGCACGGGTCGCAGTGCGGCTTCTGTACGCCGGGTTTCGTCATGTCGTTGTACGCGCTGTACCGGACGAACCCCGATCCGTCCCGCCAGGAAATTGACGACGCCCTGGCCGGCAACCTGTGCCGCTGCACCGGCTATCGGCCGATTATTGCCGCGGCACGGTCCATGTACGACGCTTCCGATGACTGGGACGCGCAGCAGCATCTCGACGTGCTGCACGAGGTGCAACGACAAGGCGACCTTGAGCTGGAGGTCGGCAGACGCCGGTTCTTCGCACCACGGGGTGTTGCCGCATTCGCTGCCCTCTATGCGAAGCACCCGGACGCCACCATCCTCGCCGGCGGTACCGATATCGGTCTCTGGGTTACCAAGCAACATCGCGAACTGGAGACGGTCATCTACACGGGGCGCGTCGAGGAACTCCTGGAATTGCACACAGCCGACAGCCATCTCGAAATCGGTGGCGCCGTCTCCATCGCGGCCGCGGCCGCCGCCATTGTCGAGCAATACCCGGGGCTGGACGAGTTGTTCCGGCGGTTCGCGTCGCCGCCTATCCGCAATGCGGGCACGCTCGGTGGCAACGTCGCGAACGGTTCGCCCATCGGCGATTCGATGCCGGCCCTCATGGTGCTCGGTGCGAGCCTCGTGTTGCGTCGCGGTGAGAAAGAGCGCGAGGTCGGCCTCGATGATTTCTACCACGACTATCAGGTCAACGACCTGCAACCCGGCGAGTTCGTCGCCCGCATTCGCGTGCCGCGCGCGCGCGCAGGTGTCCGGGTCGCAAGTCACAAGTGGTCCAAGCGCTTCGACCAGGATATTTCGGCAGTGTGCACGGCCTACAGTCTCGAGCTTGACGGCGACACGGTAGCGCGCTTTCGCATGGCCTGCGGGGGCATGGCCGCGACCGTTCGCCATGCCGAACGCTGCGAGGCAGCGGTGAACGGCGCACACTGGTCCGAGGCTACGATCGACAGGGCCTGTGCGGCGCTGGCCGAGGACTTCACGCCGATCAGCGACATGCGGGCATCGGCGGACATTCGCCTTGTCGCCGTCCAGAACCTGCTGCGGCGCTTCTGGCTCGAGTCCCGCGGCGAGGTGGACGAAACGGTGTACACCTATGGCCGCTAGAGCTGTCGGCAAACCGCTGCCGCACGACAGTGCGCACCTGCATGTCTCGGGAACGGCGGCCTACACGGATGACTTGCCGGAGCCGCGCGACCTGCTGCACGTGGCCGTCGGGATGAGTACCGTCGCACATGCCCGTGTGCGTAACGTCGACCTCTCAGCGGTGCGCGCTGCGAAGGGCGTGGTCGATGTCTGTACCGCCGCGGACATCCCCGGCGAAAACAACTACGGGTCGATCGTGAAGGACGATCCACTGCTCGCAGACGGTCTCGTGCAATACGTCGGCCAGCCGCTGTTCGCCGTCGCCGCGGAGAGCGTCGAGGCGGCCCGCAAGGCAGCGCTTCTTGCGACCGTCGACTACGAGGAACTCGAAGCCATTCTCGACCCGCTTACGGCCGTGAAAAAGCAATCGTTCGTGCTGCCTTCCGAAACGCTGGTGCGCGGCGATCCCGACGCGGCGCTCGCAGCCGCGCCGCATCGCTTGCGGCGACGCATAGCGCACGGCGGCCAGGACCAGTTTTACCTCGAAGGTCACATCGCGATGGCCCTGCCGCAGGAAGACGGCGGCATCCTTGTCTACAGCTCGACGCAGCATCCGGACGAGGTACAGGGCATCGTGGCACATGCGACGCAGCGTCAGGCCAAGGACATTGTCGTCATTTGCCGGCGCATGGGCGGCGCGTTCGGCGGCAAGGAAAGCCAGGCGGCGCTGATCGGCTGCCTGGCGGCGATCGTCGCCGACAAGACGGGCAGGCCCTGCAAGCTGCGGCTCGACCGCGACGACGACATGATCATGACGGGCAAACGCCATGACTTCGTGATCGACTATGACGTGGGCTTCGACGACGACGGACGCATCGCGGGTATCGATTTCGAGTTCGCGGCGCGTTGCGGCATGTCGGCGGACCTGTCGGGTCCCGTGAACGATCGCGCCATGTTCCATTGCGACAACGCCTATTTCCTCGAGAACGTTCGCATCCTGTCGCATCGCTGCAAGACGAACACCGTGTCCAGCACGGCGTTTCGTGGTTTCGGCGGACCGCAGGGCATGTTCGCGATCGAGTCCGTTATCGATGACATTGCGCGCACGCTTGGCAAGGATCCCCTCAGCGTGCGCCGGGCTAACTTTTACGGCAAGAAAGAGCGCAACGTCACGCACTACCAGCAGGTTATCGAGGACAACGTGATCGACGATATCTTCGATCAACTGCTCGCCAGCAGCGATTACGAACAACGCCGCAAGGAAATTCGCGCGTTCAACGCCGGCAGCAAGGTGCTCAAACGGGGCATCGCGATTACACCGGTCAAGTTCGGTATCTCATTTACGTCGACGCTGCTGAACCAGGCCGGCGCGCTGGTGCACCTCTACAAGGACGGCACCGTGCTGCTGAACCACGGTGGCACCGAGATGGGGCAGGGTCTCTACGTCAAGGTGGCGCAAGTGGTTGCCGACGAACTCGGCATCACCATGGACCGTGTACTCACGACCGCGGCGGACACAAGCAAGGTACCCAACGCCTCTGCGACGGCCGCGTCGAGCGGGTCCGACATGAATGGCAAGGCGGCACAAAAGGCAGCCGCGAAGATTCGCAAGCGCATTACGGAATTCGCTGCGCGCGAATACGGCGTGTCGGAGGCCGAGATCGATTTCCGCGACAACGTTGCACACATCGCCGACCGCATCATGGACTTTCCCGAGCTTGTGCGGCTCGCGTGGGCCAACCGGGTGTCGCTCTCGGCGACGGGCTACTACCGCACGCCCAAGATCAACTACGATCGCACGACATTCAGCGGCCGCCCATTCTATTACTACGCCTACGGTGCCGCCGTCACCGAAGTTGTCGTCGACACGCTGACCGGTGAGAACCGGGTCTTGCGCACGGATATCCTGCACGATTGCGGCGATTCGCTGAACCCGGCTATCGACCTCGGCCAGGTCGAAGGCGGCTACGTGCAGGGGGTCGGCTGGCTGACCTCGGAGGAACTCTGGTGGAACGACAAGGGCGAACTCGGCACGCACGCGCCTTCCACGTACAAGATTCCAACGTGCTCGGACCTGGCGCCGGACTTCCGTGTTGCGTTCCTGCAAAACGCCAACCGCGAGAAGTCGATCTACCGCTCGAAGGCCGTGGGCGAACCGCCCCTGATGCTCGGCCTGTCCGCTTTTTTCGCGCTGCGGGATGCGATCGCCGACGGCGATCGGCCGCTGCCGGACCTGCACGCGCCGGCCACCCCCGAGGCTATTCTTCGTGGCATGCGGATTGCCGCCGATGAATGAATGGATCGACGAACTGAGCGACCTGAGCGCAGCCGGTGAGCCGGCCGTCCTTGTGACCGTTGCGGGTATCCGGGGGTCCGCGCCCCGGGAGATCGGCGCGAAGATGATCGTCACTGCCAGCGAAACTATCGGCACGATCGGCGGCGGACAACTCGAGTACCAGAGCACGCGCATCGCCGTCGGCATGCTGGCCGACGAGAAGCTCGCGCTGCGCAGCTTTCCGCTGGGCTCGTCGATGGGGCAGTGTTGCGGCGGCGTGGTCGAGATCCTGTTCGAGCCGGTGGCGGGCGGCATGCCGGCCTGGCTGCGTGACTTGCGGGCTCTTCATGGCCAGCGCGAGCCGGCAATCATCACGACGCGTATCTCGCAGTCCGCGCCGGCGAAATTCGTCGTCACGGCCGATCGTGTTTTCGGTGTTGACGAGTCGCACGCGGACGCCGCGCTGGTATCCACCGCCCGGGGCTTGCTCGACGCAGGTCCTGCGGCCCGGCGCGACCTGCAGGAATTGTATGAGCCCGTCGTCAAATCCGACCTCAATATCGCCGTCTTCGGGGCCGGCCATGTTGGGGCGGCCGTGGTCAACGCACTGTCCCGACTCGAATGCAATATTCGCTGGGTCGACAGTCGGCGCAACGTTTTTCGCGATGTACCGGCCAACGTGCGGGCCATCGAGACGTCCGAGCCGGCTCTCGAAGTCGCAGCCATGCCGCCGGAAAGCTATTACCTCGTCATGACGCACAGCCATGCGATCGATTTCGATGTTTGTGACCGCATCTTGCGGCGCGGCGATGCGCGCTATTGCGGACTCATCGGCTCGGTATCCAAACGCCGCCGCTTCGAGAAACGCTACCGCCAGCAGGGCATGCCCGCGGCGTTACTCGATGCGCTCATCTGCCCGATCGGTGTGGACGGCATCAGCGGCAAGAAACCGGCCGAGATCGCCGTGTCGGCGGCGGCGGAGATCCTCAAGGTCCGGGAGCGGAAAGCGGCCGTGGCCGATGCAGCGTATCCTGGCAACGTCCACCCGATAGGCCACTAGCATGGAAGCGTATATCGCCGATTGGCTCAATCTCCTGGTGCGCTGGCTGCATGTCATTGCCGGCGTCGCCTGGATCGGTTCGTCGTTTTACTTCATCTGGCTCGATGATCATCTCGAACCGCCGCGGGATCCGGCGGACGATGCAAAGGGCGTCGGCGGCGAAGTCTGGTCCGTCCACGGCGGTGGTTTCTATCACGCGCAGAAGTACAAGCTTGCGCCGCAACAATTGCCTGAGCGCCTGCACTGGTTCAAGTGGGAGGCCTACACCACGTGGCTTTCCGGCATATTCCTTACGGCGCTGCTGTACTGGTACGGCGCCGAGGTCTACCTGATCGACCGCTCGGTCGCCGATTTCACGGCGCCGGTCGCGGTCGGCATCGCCATCGCTTTCATCGTTGGCGGCTGGATCGTGTATGACCTGCTGTGCAAGTCGCCACTGGCTCGCGACACGCGCGTATTCGGCGGCATCCTGCTCGTCCTGAGCGGCGTGCTCGCCTGGGCCCTGTGCGAGTTGTTTGGCGGTCGCGGCGCGTACATCCATTTCGGCGTGGTGCTCGGCACGATCATGGTTGCCAACGTCTTTTTCGTGATCATCCCGGGCCAGAAACTCATGGTCGCCGCCGCCGAGCGCGGCGAAGCGCCCGATCCGATCCACGGGCAACGCGGCAAACAGCGTTCCGTGCACAACACCTACTTCACGCTGCCCGTGCTGTTCGTCATGACGAGCAACCACTTCGCGATGGCCTACGGTCATGAATACAACTGGCTCATCCTGATCGGAATCTCACTCGCCGGCGCGCTCATCCGGATCTATTTCGTCGCGCGCCACAAGGGCAAGGCATCGCCACTGCCGGCCGTGTTGGCGGTCGTGCTGCTTGCCGGCATCGCGGCGGCAATCGCGCCGCGCCCGCAGGCATCGGGCGACTTTCAGGTGTCATTTGACCAGGTGCGCAACGTGATCAACGCGCGGTGCACGAGTTGTCACTCCAGTGCGCCGGTGCACCCGGCATTTCCGGTGGCACCCCTGGGTATCGTGTTCGATACTGACGAGCAAATCCGCACGGAGGCAGATCGCATCTACCAGCAGACGGTCGTGACGCGGGTGATGCCGATCGGCAACCTGACCGACATGACCGGTGACGAGCGGCTGATTATCGATGCGTGGTACCAGGGACTACAGGCGGACCAATGAGCAACTACCCGAGAGACATGCGTGGTTACGGGGCGAGTCCGCCCGCTGCGAACTGGCCCGGCGGTGCACGCACGGCCGTGCAGTTTGTCGTTAATTACGAGGAAGGCGGCGAGAACTGCGTGCTGCATGGCGACAGTGCCTCGGAGGCGTTCCTCTCCGAGATCGTTGGCGCACAACCGATCGAGGGCGCGCGTCACATGAACATGGAGTCGATCTACGAGTACGGCGCGCGCGCCGGTTTCTGGCGACTCCACCGCCTGTTCACGCAAAAAGAGGTACCGGTCACCGTATTCGGCGTGGCGATGGCGCTGGAGCGCAATCCCGGTGCGGTTCAGGCCATGCTGGCGGCGGGGTGGGAAATCGCGAGCCACGGTTACCGGTGGATCGACTACCAGCATGTCGACGAAGGCACCGAGCGCGCGCACCTCGCCAGGGCCATAGAGATTCACGAGCGAGTAACGGGCGCACGGCCGCAAGGCTGGTATCTTGGCCGCTGCAGCCCGAACAGTCACCGGCTTGCCGCCGAGTACGGCGGGTTTGCCTACAACGCCGACTGTTACTCGGACGATCTGCCGTACTGGAACCACGCGTTCGACACACCGCAACTCATGGTCCCGTACACGCTGGACGCCAACGACATGCGCTTTGCAACCGCTCAGGGTTTCAACACGGGCAAGCAGTTTTACCGCTACCTCAAGGACACGTTCAAGGTGCTTCACGCCGAAGGTGGGCGCATGATGTCGATCGGGCTGCACTGCAGGCTTGCGGGCCGTCCCGGGAGGGCAGCTGCGGTCGAGAAGTTTCTCGACTATCTTGGCAAACAGGACGATGTCTGGATCGCGACGCGACTGGACATCGCGAATCACTGGCGGGAACACCACCCGCCGCAGGAGAACGGCTAGTGGATGGCCATGACTTTATTGCCCGCTATGCGGGCATTTACGAGCACTCGCCCTGGGTGGCGGAGCGCGTGGCCGAGATCGCCTCGGACATCGACGATACCAGCCGGCTTGCCGTCCTCATGGCCGATTGCGTGGACAACGCGGACACCGAGCAGCAGCTCGCGCTGATTCGTGCGCACCCGGACCTGGCCGGCAAGGCGCAGGTTGCGGGCGAGCTGACCGAGGAGTCAAGCGATGAGCAGGCGAGTGCCGGGCTCGACCGGTGTTCGAAGGTCGAGTACGAGCGTTTCCAGGCGCTCAACGACGCGTACAAGGAGAAGTTCGGTTTCCCGTTCGTCATGGCCGTGCGCAACAGCAACCGTGCGGAGATCCTCGAGGCATTCAGCGCGAGGCTCAAAAACGACTATGACACCGAGTTCGAAACGGCGCTGGCCGAGATACACACGATCGCGCGCCTGCGCCTTGAAGCATTGAGGAGTGGGTAATGACGCACGCTGTGCATAAGTGGGTGCAACTCGAGCGGCCACGTCTTGGCTCCAGAGTTACGTTCGCGACGGATGAGTTTTTCGGTGCCAAGGAGCGGCTGATCGCCTATGCCGACCCTGTCTTTATCGAAGACAAATACGACGACCACGGCAAGTGGATGGACGGCTGGGAAAGCCGCCGCAAGCGTGAGCCGGGGCACGACTACTGTGTAATCCGCCTCGGTGTGCCGGGCGTGATTCACGGGTTCGACATCGACACGAGTTTTTTCACCGGCAATTTTCCGCCGCAGGCGTCGCTCGAGGCTTGCGTGAGCACCGAGGAAGTGCCCGAAGACGGGTGGGTCGAGCTCGTGCCCAGGACCGCTCTCACCGGCAACTCGCATCATTATCTCGATGCGCGCAACGACACGATCTTCACGCACGTGCGACTGCACATTTATCCGGACGGCGGTGTCGCGCGACTTCGCATCTTCGGCGAGGTCAAGGCCGACTTCACCGATGTCGACGGTTACGTCGACCTGGTTGCCGTCGAGCATGGCGGCCGGCCGATAGCCTGCAGCGATGAGCACTATGGTTCGGTGCATAACCTCACGGCGCCGGGCCGTGGCGTCAACATGGGCGACGGCTGGGAAACAGCGAGGCGGCGGGGGCCGGGCAATGACTGGGTCATTCTTGCCCTGGGTCAGCCCGGTGTGATCGAACGTGCCGAGATCGACACGGCGCACTTCAAGGGCAACTATCCTGACCGCGTCTCGCTCGAGGCCGCACTCTTCGACAGTGACGACGACGCGTCCAACGACTCCGACAAGTGGCAGACGCTGCTCCCGGAGACGCGACTCAAGATGGACCAGCAGCATTACTTCGACGATGCCCTGCTGAGCATCGGCCTCGTCAGTCATGTACGCATGTCGATTTATCCGGACGGTGGCGTGAGTCGCATCCGCCTGTTCGGCCAGGTTCATGGCTGACTCCGACGTGCTGTCAATCAAGGCGGTGCCGCTGACGCGGGAGCGCTTCGCGCCATACGGCGATGTCATCGAGGGGGCGCTTGACAGCCCGAACGTCATGAACGAGGCGCGCTTCCAGCGTTTCGACGACCTGTGCGACGTGGACCTGGGCGGCGGTGACGTCTCCATCAGCATTGCGCGGTGCCGCGCACCCACCGAGCTGCCACTGCGTGTCGACATGGTCGAGCGCCACCCCCTCGGTAGCCAGGCGTTCGTGCCGCTCAAGCCCTGCCGCATGGTTGTCGTGGTTGCACCGCCAGGCGAGAGCGTCGATGCGGAGGACCTGCGTGCCTTCGTCACCAATGGCCGCCAGGGCATCAACTACCATCGGGGTACCTGGCACATGCCGCTGATCGCATTCGACGCGGGCCAGGATTTCCTGATCGTCGATCGCGGCGGCAGGGAGCCGAATTGCGAGATGCACGAACTGGACAGGCCGGTCGTCCTGGAGGCCGTCTAGTGCGGGCGCTGCGCGCCTCGATCCTGCATTGCCTCGCCGATCCCGGCGAAGAGTCCCGTGACTCGGCCTGCGAGTACTTCGAGGATGGCCTGCTGCTCGTCGACGACGGGCACATCGTCAAGGCAGGCGATGCGGCCGGGGTCGAGAGCGAACTGCCGCGTGACGTAGAGATTGTCGACTACACGGGCAAGCTCATCGTCCCCGGGCTGATCGACTGCCACGTGCATTTCCCGCAGCTCGACATCATCGGCTCCTACGGTGCGCAGTTGCTGGACTGGCTGAACCAGTATGCCTACCCGGCCGAAGCCCGGTTCGCCGACCCGGCGTACGCACGTGAGGTCGCTGCCGTCTTCGTCGACGAGCTGCTCGCCAACGGGACGACGACCGCGCTCGTCTTCGGCACGGTGCATGCACACTCGGCGGACGCTATTTTCGAGGCGGCCGAGGCCAGGGGCATGCGACTCATCGCGGGCAAGGTGCTCATGGACAGCAACTGCCCGGAGGAGCTGCGCGACGACGCGGCTTCAGGCTACGCGGACAGCAAGGCACTCATCGAGCGCTGGCACGGCAAGGGGCGTCTGGGCTACGCGATTACGCCGCGTTTTGCGCTCACATCCTCCGCTGAGCAGCTC
>JAOUNK010000349.1 GCA_029881015.1 Gammaproteobacteria bacterium
CGCGGCGCAGCGGAACAGAGACAAGGATCTGGTCGTGGGCCTTGGCGCCACGGGCCTGTCAATCGCGCGCTACCTGAAACGCAACGATGCAGATGCGATCTTCTACGACAGCCGCAAAGAGCCGCCCGGGCTCGATGAGCTGAAGCAGCTCTGGCCCGATGCGGAGCTGCGCCTGGGCAAGGACAGTGTGCCGAAGTCGGTCAAGCGGGTCATAGCGTCTCCAGGCATCCCCGACAGCCACCCGTTGCTCAGGAAAGCGCGCAAGAAGAACATCGAGATCGTATCGGACATCGAGTTGTTCGCGCGCGACGCGGCCAAACCGTTTGTCGCGGTGACCGGGTCGAATGGCAAGAGCACGGTAACGACACTCCTCTACCTCATGTGCAAGGCGGACGGCCGCAACGTTCTTGCCGGTGGCAACCTCGGTGTGCCCGCGCTGGACCTGCTCGAAGAAGATACTCCGGACCTGTACGTACTCGAGCTGTCGAGCTTCCAGTTACAACGTACGCTAAAGCTGCCGGCCGAGGTCGCGCTGTTACTGAATGTTTCGCCCGACCATCTCGACTGGCATGCGGACGAAGATGAGTATCGCGCGGCCAAGTACCGCGTATTCCGGGACGTGGACGCGGCTGTCATCAATCGCGCCGACGCGACGGCCGCGGAAAAAGTTGCACACTGTGGACGAACGCTGAGTTTCGGGCTGGACGCCCCCGGTGAGGACCAGTACGGCATTCGTGAAGAGGACGGCGAAAAATACCTGGCATGCGGCGAGACCCTGTTGCTTGCCGTACGCGACCTGGCGCTTTACGGCACGCACAACCAGCTCAACGCCCTCGCGGCGCTGGCTGCGGGCGAACTGCTCGGCCTCGACCTTGGCGCGATGCTGCAGGTGCTCGTGGAATTCCCGGGCCTTCCGCATCGCATGCAGTTCGTTGCGCGGATCGGCGCCGTCGACTACATCAATGATTCCAAGGCGACCAATGTTGCGGCAGCCGTTGCATCGATCGAATCGGTCGACGGCATGCTGGTACTCGTCGCCGGCGGACTGGGCAAGGGCGGCGACTTCAGCGAACTGGCCGCGGCGATAGAAGGCAAGTTGCGTGGCGCCGTACTCATCGGTGAGGACGCGGAAAAAATCGCGCATGCCCTCGACACCGTCATGCCCGTGCACTTTGCAGAGAACATGGAGTCGGCCGTGCACATGGCAGCGTCCTGCGCCGAGGCGGACGACACGGTGCTGCTCGCACCAGCCTGCGCGAGTTTCGACCAGTACGACAACTACATGGCGCGCGGCGATGCGTTCATCGAAGCGGTGGAGGCATTGAAGCGATGAGCTCGTCGATGATCATGCCGTTTCCCGCGAGGCTGAAGACCGAGCTAAAGCTCGATCCCGTGCTGCTTGCCATCACGGGCGCGCTGCTGTTCGGTGGCTTTGTGATCCTGGCGTCTGCGTCCATTTCGATATCAGACAATGCGGCAGGCAATCCCTTCTTCTACATTCAGCGGCAATTGCTGGCTGCAGCTATCGGCGGCGTCGCCGGCGCGATTTGCCTGTTCATACCCATGCAGGTCTGGCAAAGCCTCGGCCCGTTGCTGTTGTTGACCGGGCTTGCACTACTCACCGTGGTGCTTGTGCCCGGTATTGGCTACGAGGTCAATGGCAGTACGCGCTGGGTGCGTGTGGGTTTCATGAACCTGCAAGTCTCGGAGCCGGCACGACTCTGTTTCCTGATGTACCTGGCCGGCTACCTCGTGCGGCGCAACAAGGCCGTGCGTGAGGAGTTCGTAGGATTCCTGCGGCCGATGCTGGTCTTGACGCTGGCCTGCATCTTGCTGCTCAAGGAACCGGACTTCGGCGCGGCCGTGGTGCTGCTTGCGACTGCGCTGACCATGTTATTCGTCGCCGGCGCGCGCATTCGCGACTTTGTCGTCTTCTTCACCGCAGCCGTTCTCGCGGTACTCGCCCTGACGATCACAGCACCCTACAGGATGAAACGCCTCACAGGCTTCCTGGATCCCTGGGCGGACCCCTACGATTCGGGTTTCCAGCTAACGCAGTCATTGATTGCCATTGGCCGCGGCGAGTGGTTCGGCGTCGGGCTGGGCGAGAGCGTCCAGAAGCTGTTTTACCTGCCCGAGGCACACACCGATTTTGTTTTCGCGGTGTTTGCCGAGGAGTTCGGCCTGCTCGGGTCACTGGTTCTGATTGGCCTCTTCCTCGCGCTCCTGTGGCGGATCTTCAGGATCGCCCTGCGCGCCCACGACGCTGAGCGCCTGTTCGAGGCCTACATCGCCATCGGTCTCGGTACGTGGCTGGGATTACAGGCTTTTATCAACGTCGGCGTCAACATGGGCATGTTGCCGACCAAGGGCCTGACTCTGCCGCTCGTCAGTTATGGGCGCAGCAGCCTGATCATCACCATGATCTGTATTGGCCTGTTGCTGCGGGTGCATCACGAGCTCGTCGTCGATGCGAAGCCTGTCAACCGGAAACGAGGTCGTCGCAAGTCATGAGTACGCGACCCATTCTCATTATGGCCGGGGGCACCGGTGGGCATGTTTACCCGGCGCTTGCCGTTGCACATGCCCTGAAGGCGAGGGCACGCGATGTCGTCTGGCTCGGCACGCACCGGGGACTGGAGTCGCGCATCGTTCCCGCGGCCGGCATCGACATTGAGTGGATCAGTATCAAGGGCCTGCGTCGCAAGGGTGCGCTTGCGGTCCTTGTTGCACCGTTTCAGATTGGTTGGGCGCTGTTGCAGTCGCTCGCCGTCATCTTCCGTCGCCGTCCCGCAGCGGTGCTCGGCATGGGTGGTTTCGTGAGCGGACCCGGCGGTGTTGCCGCCTGGTTGACGCGCCGACCCCTTGTCATTCATGAGCAAAATGCCGCTGCGGGCATGACCAATCGTCTTCTGGCGCGTCTTGCCCGGGTTGTGCTGCAAGCCTTCCCGGGCAGTTTTAATCCTGATGTCGACGCGCTGACCGTCGGCAACCCGGTGCGCGAGGCAATCGCCGCTGTCGCACCGCCGCACGAGCGTTACGCCAGTCGCCAGGGCGCCTTGCGAGTACTCGTGCTCGGTGGCAGCCAGGGCGCACTCGCGTTGAACCGCGCGGTGCCGGCCGCGCTGGCCCTGCTGGATGCCGACGTGCGCCCGATTGTCCGTCACCAGTGCGGCGAGCGGACGCTCGATATCGCGGCCGATGCGTATGCCGAGCACGGCGTCGACGCCGAGCTGTTGCCGTTTATCGAGGATATGGCTGGCGCCTACGGCTGGGCCGACCTCGTCATCTGCCGGGCTGGTGCCCTGACGGTCGCCGAGCTCTGCGCCGTCGGAGTACCGGCGCTTTTCGTGCCGTATCCGGGCGCCGTTGACGATCACCAGACAGCCAACGCAAGACCGATGGCCGACGCCGGCGCCGCAGTGATTATCCCCGAGCCGGAACTGACGCCGAACTACCTGGCCGAGCTGCTGCGCGACTGGCTGCAGTCGCGGGCGAGGCTGCAGGAGCGCGCGG
>JAOUNK010000350.1 GCA_029881015.1 Gammaproteobacteria bacterium
GAGCGCACCCAGTTCGAACTCATGAATATCCAGGACGAGCTCGGCATCACCTTTGTCGTCGTTACGCACGACCAGGAAGAGGCGATGACCCTGTCGTCACGAATCGCCGTGATGGACCGCGGCCGCTTCCAGCAGGTCGGTACACCGAAAGAGATCTACGAGTTTCCTGCCAATCGATTCGTCGCGGAGTTCATCGGCACGATCAATACGTTCCGGGGCCGGGTCGCCGCCGTCGCCGAGGGCGGCATCAGGGTCTACTCGACCGAGGCCGGCGTGACACTGACGGCACTCGGCAAGCAGCTTGTCGAGGAGGGGCAGGAAATCGACGTTGCCGTGCGCCCCGAAAAGATTTTTATCAGCAAGGAAAAGCCCGCTAATAGCGACGACGTCTGCATCGAGGGTGTCGTCGACGACCTCGGTTACCTCGGCAACCGCTCGCTGTACCGGATTCGTCTCGAAAGCGGCAAGATCGTGCAGGTCAGCTCCCAGAACCGGCGCCGCTCGGTGACGCGTTTCCTCGAGTGGGAGGACAAGGTCTGGATTTCCTGGCGCCCGCGCAGCGCCGTGGTCTTGCTGGACTAGGCGCATGTGGAAGAAAGCGATTCTTGCGGCACCCTACCTGTGGCTATTGCTGTTCTTTCTCGCGCCGTTTGCCATCGTCCTGAAGATCAGCCTTGCCGATCCCGTTTTCGGCGTGCCGCCCTACTCGCAAACGGCATCGCTCGACAATTTCGCATTCCTGTTCTCCGACAAGCTGTACGCGGTTACGTACCTTCGCTCGGTGTTCATGGCGGCCTGCGCAACGCTACTTTGCCTGGCGCTCGGTTTTCCCATGGCATACGGCATCGCGCGTGCTCGCCGCAACACTCGCAGCCTGCTCCTGCTGCTGATCATCCTGCCCTTCTGGATCTCGTTCCTGCTGCGCGTCTACGCGTGGATGGGGCTCATGAACAACTACGGGACGATCAACACGCTGCTGCTCTGGCTGGGTGTCATCGATCAGCCGATTCCACTGATGTACACCGATTTCGCCGTGTTCGTCGGGCTGGTCTATTCCTACCTGCCGTTCATGATCCTGCCGCTGTACGCATCGCTGGAACGCATGGATCTCGACCTCGTCGAGGCCGCCCAGGATCTTGGCGCATCGAGGTCGCAGGCGTTCCGGGATGTCACCTTGCCGCTGGCCCGGCCCGGCGTCATTGCCGGCTGCCTGCTGGTCTTCATACCGGCCATTGGCGAGTACGTTATTCCGTACCTGCTCGGTGGGCCGGAATCCCTCCTGATCGGGCGCGTTCTGTTCGATGAGTTCTTTGTAAACCGTGACTGGCCGCTCGCATCGGCCGTCGCCGTCGTACTGTTGCTGCTCCTCGTCGTGCCCATCGTATTGCTGCAGCGCTACCAGGCACGCGATCAGGAGAATGCCGCATGAACGGCCAGTCCCGGTTCATCGTGTCGGTGCTCGCGTTTGGCTACGCATTCCTCTACATCCCGCTCGTCCTCGTCGTCGTCTATTCCTTCAACGAGTCCAGCATTGCCACGGTTTGGGGCGGGTTCTCGACACGCTGGTACGGTGAGCTGATACGCAACGAGCAGGTTCTCGACGCGGCTTACCTGAGCCTGCGCATCGCGCTCACTGCCGCAACGATCGCGACGATACTCGGGACGATGGCGGGCATTGCACTCGCACGTTTCCGCAGGTTCAGGGGACGTACGCTGTTGTCCGGCATGATCACATCGCCGATGGTGATGCCTGAAGTCATTACGGGCCTTTCGCTGCTGCTGCTGTTTGTCACCTTGCAACAGCTGACGGGCTGGCCGGGGCAGCGCGGCTTCGGCACGATCACGATCGCCCACACGACGTTTGCAATGGCCTACGTCGCGATCATCGTGCAGTCGCGACTCATGGCGATGGACGAGTCGCTGGAAGAAGCCGCAATGGACCTCGGCGGTCATCCATTACGCGTATTGTTCGATATCACCTTGCCGCTGATCGCGCCGGCCATGGTCGCAGGCTGGTTGCTCGCCTTCACGCTGTCGCTCGACGATCTCGTCATCGCAAGCTTCGTATCGGGCCCGGGAAGCAATACCCTGCCCATGTACATATTCTCGAAAGTAAAACTCGGCGTGTCCCCCGACATCAACGCACTGGCGACACTGATCATTGTTGCTGTAAGCCTCGGGGCGTTCGCCGCCTGGCTGGTAGCGCGTCGCAAAGACTAGGCCTGCAGCTCTCGCAGGATCCACTCGGTATAGGTGCGTTCTTCTTTTTCCATCTGCGAGAACGGACCCGGCTCATAGTACTTCGAGTGCACGCCCCTGGCGTTGTTGACGATGATTTCCTTATCCGAGATCGTCGTGATATCCCAGAGCCAGGTCAGTTCGTCGACGTCGTAGTCCTTACCCTCGACGGCATCGCCGCGCACCATCCAGTAAATCTCGCAACGTGAGTTGTTGTGATCTATCGGCGCGAAAACGTAGGCGACAACGTGGTCGCTGTAAGCCAGCATGAATGAAAACGGACCGAAGTTGAAATCGGATGCGCCGTGATCGTAGTCCGTGAACTCACCGAGCAACGGCGCAACCGGTTTACCGTCCCTGCTGCCGGTCTTGTACTTTTCGAAGAGCGCTGTGCGGCTGTAGCCGTAACCCATTTCCCCGGGAGGCGCCGCGGTATCGACACGCTTGATGCGCATCTTCCTGACGCCGCAGGACTCCATGCGCTCCTCCATGTGACCCTGCACTCGGTCCCGGCGATCGTCTCCCAGCATGAGGGTGTGCATACGCGCATATTCCGGATGAGCGGTCGCGCAGTGGTAGCACTCCTGGTAGTTCTCTATCGACAGCTTCCAGTTCGCGGGAATGTCGTAGGTCTTTTGCGCGGCAACCTTGAGATTCTCGAAATCGAACATTGCCATAGGCTCGGCCAGCTCGCGTTTGCAGCTCTCGAGCGACAGCGGATTGTCGGTAAAACAGACGAACACGAGCCCATGTACAACCTCGACGGACACGCGCTTTAAAGAGCGGGACGCCATGTCGAAATCATCGGGCATGTTCCTGGCGGCGAACAGCGCGCCATCGAGATCGTACATCCAGCCGTGATACGGACAGGAAAACTTGTCGGTATTGCCATGCTCTTCGAGGCATACAAGTGAACCACGGTGGCGACAGACGTTCGCGAAACCGTTTAACTCACCATCTTTGTTACGCACGATGATTGCGGACTCACCGGCAACGTTCAGCACACGGAAGTCACCGGCTTCCGCAAATTGGGATACGTGGCCGGCGAAGATCCAGTTTCTATAGATGATCTTCTCGAGCTCGAGCGCATAGATATCCGGGTCCGTGTAAAAGCGCTGATCGAGGGAATATCCTGGCCTCTGGTTCGCAATGAGTTGCTCGATTGAACGCATGACAAGTTCCACACTATGAAACAAACGGTTAATGGTATTGTTACGATAGCACAGGAGTATTTTGTTTCGACACGTGGGGTTTTCCGAATGCCTGTACGCT